>JBFOLW010000159.1:0-2997 GCA_040830305.1 Erythrobacter sp. | reverse complement strand
GGCGGCAGCAGGAACGGCAGGCTGCCGCGCCCGGCATGATCGAGATAGGCGATCAGTCCGCTCGCCGCAGCCAGCATCGGCCGCGTGAATGTGCCCATCCCGTCGAGAGTCGCAACTCCGTGAATGTGCTTGAGCCGCGCCTCGCCGTCCTCGCTGCGGAAATCGGCACGCGGACGCACGATCACCTCGGCCTGCGCTGCATCGAGGTCATCCGGTGCCACGACCTCGCTCGCCCCGAGCCGCGCCAGAGCTGCATCCAGCGCCTGCGGGGCGCATTCCTCGAGCTCCATCCTTCCGGTCGAGATGTCGCATGCGGCCAGTCCCACACCGTCGCGTACCGGGGCGACCGCCACGAGCAGGTTCGCGCGGCGCGGTTCGAGCAGCGCCTCCTCGGTCAGTGTCCCGGCGGTGACGAAGCGCACGATGTCGCGCGCTACCAGCGCCTTGGATACCGGCGTGCCTTCGCGCCTGGCGCGCTCCTTGGCCTCGTCCGGCGTTTCTGTCTGCTCGGCAATCGCGACCCGGCAGCCGCCCTTGATCAGCCGTGCGAGATAGCCTTCCGCGGAATGCACCGGCACGCCGCACATCGGCACCGGCTCCCCCTCGTGTTCGCCGCGCGTCGTCAGCGCGATGTCGAGCACGCCGGCGGCCACTTTCGCGTCGTCGAAGAACAGTTCGAAGAAGTCGCCCATCCGGTAGAACAGCAGCGCATCGCCGGCCTCGCGCTTCAGGGCGAGATATTGCTGCATCATCGGGGTGGGCTTGCCGGACATGGGGCGGGCCTAGCGAGCATGGTGGCGATTCGGGAGTCGGTCGACCCTTGCTTTCCCCTATGACTTCGCTGTCCAAGCGGTTAGGGGCAGCAGCGCAAACCGAGAGGACGCCGATGGCCGACGAGAAATCCGCATTCACCACCCGCGAAGCGCTGTTCTACCACGAGACGATCCGTCCCGGTAAGATCGAGATCATTGCCAGCAAGCCGATGGCGAGCCAGCGCGATCTCAGCCTGGCCTATTCGCCCGGCGTTGCCGCCCCGGTCGAAGCGATTGCGGCAAATCCCAAGGATGCCGCACGCTATACCGCACGCTCGAACCTCGTCGCGGTAATCTCCAACGGCACGGCGATCCTTGGCCTTGGCAATCTCGGTGCGCTGGCCTCCAAGCCGGTGATGGAAGGCAAGGCGGTGCTGTTCAAACGCTTCGCCGATGTCGATTCGATCGATCTCGAAATCGATACGGAAGATCCGGACAAGTTCATCGAGGCGGTCGCGCTGATGGAGCCGAGCTTCGGCGGCATCAACCTCGAGGACATCGCCGCACCCGAATGCTTCATCATCGAGCAGGCGCTGCGCGAGCGGATGAACATCCCGGTGATGCATGACGACCAGCACGGCACCGCGATCATCGCCGCGGCCGGCCTGATCAACGCCTGCCACTTGACCGGGCGCGAGCTCAAGGACTGCAAGATGGTGGTCAACGGGGCGGGCGCCAGCGCGCTTGCCTGCACCGCGCTGATCAAGGCGATCGGCGTGCCGCACGAAAACGTGATCGTTTGCGACCGTTCGGGGCCGATCACCCCCGGGCGCGACAATGTCGACCAGTGGAAGAGCGCGCATGCGGTCGAAACATCCGCGACCAACCTCGAAGAAGCGCTCGAGGGCGCCGACATTTTCCTCGGCCTTTCGGCGGCGGGCGCGCTCAAGCCCGAATGGGTCGCGAAGATGGCCGACAAGCCGATCATCTTCGCGATGGCCAATCCGGTGCCCGAGATCATGCCCGAAGACGCCAAGGCCGTCCGCCCCGACGCGATCATCGCCACCGGCCGGAGCGATTATCCCAACCAGGTCAACAACGTGCTTGGCTTCCCCTTCATCTTCCGCGGCGCGCTCGACGTCCAGGCGACCGCGATCAACGAGGAGATGAAGGTTGCCGCAGCGCGCGCCATCGCCGAACTCGCCCGTCAGCGCGTGCCCGACGAGGTCGCTGCCGCCTATGGTGTGAGCCACCAGTTCGGCGAGGACTACATCATTCCGGCCCCGTTCGACCCGCGCCTGATGGAAGTCGTCTCGAGCGCGGTCGCCAAGGCGGCAATCGATACGGGCGTGGCTCAGGCCCCGATCGAGGATTTCGATGCGTACCGGCTGGCGCTGAAGGTGAGGCTCAACCCGACCACTGCGGCGCTGACCAACATTTACGAGCAGGCCAAGGCCAATCCCAAGCGGATGGTGTTCGCCGAGGCGGAAGAGGATGTAGCCCTGCGCGCCGCGATCCAGTTCCGCGATTTCGGTTATGGCGAGCCGATCCTCGTCGGACGAACCGAAAAGGTCCGCGAGAAGCTGGTCGAACTGGCGGTCGACGATCCCGACGACTGGATCATCGAGAACTCGGCCGTGTCCGACAAGGTCCCGGCGATGGTCGACTTCCTCTATAAGCGGCTGCAGCGGCGCGGCTATACCGAGCGCGATGTCGCCCGCATGGTCAATCAGGAGCGCAACGTCTTCGCCGCGCTGCTGGTGGCGCTGGGCCATGGCGACGGCATGATTTCGGGGCTGACGCGCACCTTCAGCCAGACCGCGCGCGAAGTCGCCCGGGTGCTAGACCCGGCGCCCGGTGCGGTGCCTTTCGGGGTGCATATGATGATCGGCAAGAACACCACCGTGTTTCTCGCCGACACGACGATCAACGAACGCCCCACTGCCGAACAACTTGCACACATCGCGAAGGAGACCGCCGCCGTGGCACGGCGCATGGGCCACGAACCGCGTGTCGCCTTCCTGTCTTTCTCGACGTTCGGCAATCCGTCCGGCCAGTGGCTCGACAATATCCGCGATGCGGTGGCGATCCTCGATGCCGAGGATCCGGGCTTCGAATATGAAGGCGAAATGGCACCCGACGCCGCGCTCAATCCCAAGGTGATGCAGCTTTACCCGTTCAGCCGCCTGTCGGGACCGGCCAATGTGCTGGTGATGCCGGGCCTGCAATCGGCCAATCTTTCGGC
>JBFOLW010000158.1:0-8454 GCA_040830305.1 Erythrobacter sp. | reverse complement strand
TCGAGCTCCGAAAGCCGCTTTCGAAGCGTATTGCGATTGATCCCGAGTAGCCGCGCGGCACGCAATTGATTGCCCTCCGTCCGCTCTAGCGCCAGCTCGAACAGAGGTTTCTCGAATGCCGCAAGGGCTGCGTGGTAGATCGCGCCATCGGCCGGGCGCGCGGACTCGACCCAGGCCTCGATGGCATCGCCAAGGGTAAGTTTGTCATCGGCGTCATCGCGTGGTCGGGTATTTGGCAGGATATCATCGACAGCCGTGTCGTCGATCACATCTTCGCGCGCCATCAACGCAAGCCGGAACACAGCGTTGCGCAATTCGCGCACATTGCCCGGCCAATCGCGCAGGGCGAGCGCCGTTATGGCATCCTTATCCGCCTGCCGGCTGGGCAAACCCTCGCCCGCGGCCTGGCCAAGGAAGTGCCGCACAAGGGCACCGACATCCTCGCGGCGGTCGCGCAGCGGAGGCAGGTGGATCGGAACGACGTTCAGCCGGTAGTAGAGATCCTCCCGAAACCGGCCATCCGAAATCATCGGCGCAAGATCGCGATTGGTCGCAGCCACGATGCGCACATCGACACCGATTTCCTGCCGCCCGCCCACGCGGCGGATCTTGCCCGACTGCAGGGCGCGAAGGAGACGCGTCTGGGCTTCGGCCGGCATGTCACCAATCTCGTCGAGAAACAGCGTCCCGCCATTGGCCTGTTCAAACTTGCCGATCTGCTGCCCCACCGCCCCGGTAAAAGCTCCGCGCTCGTGCCCGAACAATTCGCTTTCGAGCAGGTCGTGCGGGATAGCGGCCATGTTGACCGCCACGAACGGCCCGGTCTTGCGCGAGCCGAGTTCGTGGATCGCTTCTGCGACCAGTTCCTTTCCGGTTCCGCTTTCGCCCGTGATCAGCACCGTCAGATCGTTGCGCAGGACGCGGGTGATCATGCGGAAGACACCCTGCATCGCCGGACTTCGCCCGATCAGCGGGAGAGCGGTATCTTCGCCCTCGCCCGCCTCCTGCGTCGACGGCCGGCTCGCGACGGCCTGCGATACGGCCTGGGTGAGTTCGTCCAGATCGAAGGGTTTGGGGAAGTATTCGAAGGCCTCGCTATCGCTGGCCCTAACCGCCGTATCGAGCGTATTCTGGGCCGACAGGACGATGACCGGCATGCCCGGGGCCTTTCCACGAACCGCGTCGATGGATTCCAGCCCATCGCCGTCTACGAGGACCACGTCGGTCAGCATGACGTCGTAGCGGCGGTCTGCCAGCAAGGCATCCCGACGAGCGATACTTTCGCACGTCGTTACGTCGAAGCCCTCCTCTCGCAGGGCCTCGGTAATGACCGTGGCAATGCCCTTGTCGTCTTCGACCAGAAGGACCGTGTGGACCATCGAACTCCCTACCCTGCCGCCATCGGCAGATTAATGCGAAAATGCGTGCGACCGACGCGCTCGTCGCGTTCGTGAGAGATGCGCCCGCCCATGTCGCGCAGCAGCTTGCGGACAAGGGCCAAGCCAAGACCCTGCCCGTGCGGCTTGCTCGACACGAAAGGTTCGAAGACGTGGTCGCGCAGTGCCGGCTCGATCCCCGGGCCGGCGTCGGTGACGGTTATCTCGATCGGCAGGCGCGTCGCCTTGCCGAAGCGAATGGTATTGAACACGAGGCCGCTTGCATAACGGGTGCGGACCATAACCTGCGGAGCGGCCAGACCGACGCTGGCATCGCAGGCATTGGCGAGGAGGTTGATCAGAACTTGCTCGAGCGCCCCCTGATCCGCCGCCACCGGCGGAAGCGAAGGGTCGAATTCCTCGATCAGTTCGCACGGCTCGCTGCGCCCTGCCCTCACGGTGGCCATGGCATTGCGAATAGCCTCGTGGAGATTGCAGGGACCGGTAATCTCGACCGGCTTCGCGCCCAATTGCTGCATCCTGTCGATCAGCTGGGCAATGCGATCGACCTCGTCGGAAATCATGCGTGCCAGGGGTTTGTCCTTCCCTGCCACGCGACGCGCAAGAAGCTGGCTCGCCCCGCGAATTGCGGAAAGCGGGTTCTTGATCTCATGCGCAAGGACCGCAGGCGCGCGAAGCTCGACCCGCTCGTTCGCGTCTTCATCGATCTCGGGCTGGCCAGCATCCGACAGCGTCAGGACCCGCCATCCTTCGGCGCCATGCGTCGGGGAACAGCTGATATTGACGCGGCGCTCGCCCAGCGTGGTGGCGATCGTCACACCACGCGCCACGATCCGTGCGTCTCCGCTTCGCAGATTGTCGCTCAACCGCTGGTCGGAGATTCCCACCACATCCCAGAACCTCAGGTCGCAGAGCTTGCGCGCGCTGCGGCCGAGCATTTCCTCGGCGGCGTGATTGGCCTCGACGATCATGTCATCCTCGTCGAGCAGCAGGACCGCGAAAATCAGCGCGGCGATCTGGGCCCGCGCATCGGGGGCGCCGACCGGTGTGCTCACGCCGCCCGGCGCTTCAGGAAGGGCTCATAGAAACGTTCGATTTCCTGAAGCACCCTGACCGGGTCATCGATGAAGTTGACGAAGTTCCTGAACTCGGCCGATCCGTGAAGTCCCTTGGTGTACCAGCCAAGGTGCTTGCGCGCGATCTTGGTCCCGACACCTTCGCCGTAATGGTCGAGCATCATGGTGTAGTGTTCAACGAGCGTCTCGTACTGCTCGTCGAAACTGGGGCTTTCGAGGATTTCGCCCGTCCGCCACCAGTGCATGACCTGGCCGAGCAACCACGGTTTGCCATAGGCACCTCGCCCGATCATGATCCCGTCTGCCCCCGATTGGTCGAGCGCTTTGGCGGCGTCGTCGATGGTGCAGATATCGCCATTGGCGATGACCGGGATAGACACCGCGTCCTTGACCTTGCGGATGAACGCCCAATCGGCGCTACCCTTGTACATCTGGTTGCGCGTACGTCCGTGGACGGTGATCATCTTCACGCCCAGATCCTCGGCAATCCGCGCGAGTTCGGGAGCGTTGAGGTCGGCGTGATCCCAGCCCATGCGCATCTTGACCGTGACCGGCACATCGACTGCCTTGACGGTCGCTTCCATGAGCTTGGTCGCCAGCGGCACCTCGCGCATCAACGCGGAGCCTGCAAGCTGTCCGACAACCTTGCGTACCGGGCAGCCGAAATTGATGTCGATGATGGCGGCACCATTGTCCTGCTGCAGCTTTGCAGCTTCGGCCATGCTAGCCGGATCGCACCCCACGAGTTGCATCGAGACCGGTTCCTCGGTCGCATCCCAAGCGGCCTTCTGGACGCTTTGGCGCGTCTCGCGGATCGCCGCCTCGCTGGCGATCATTTCGGTGACATTCAGTCCCGATCCATAGCGGCGGACGAGCTTGCGGAACGGCAGGTCGGTTACCCCTGTCATCGGGGCGAGCACGACCGGCGTGTCGATCGACACGTCGCCGACAAGGATCGGCTTCGGCGGGGCCGGAGGAAGGGGGTGCGTGGTCATGCCGGAGTTCATTGCCTAAATATTGGGCAGCCACATAGTGCGTTGCAGCGAAAACGGCAAGCGGCTAGCGCCCGGCTTTCGTATGCAGGACAAGTTCCCCCTCCCCGCGTTTGCCGCAATCGTCGTTGCCGCAGGAAAGGGCCTCCGCGCGGGGCAACCCCTGCCCAAGCAGTTCGCTCCGTGGCGCGGGAAGTCGGTGCTGCGGCATTCGGTCGAAACCCTGCTCTCCGCGGGGGCCACGCCGCTCATCATTGCTATCCCCGAAGATGGCGAAAGCGCCACGCACGAAGCGCTGGCAGGCCTCGATGGATACCAACTCATTGTGGGCGGCGCGACCCGGCAGCAGTCCGTTTCCCGCGCGCTCGATGCCGTCGGTAGCGCAGAACGGATTCTCATCCATGATGCGGCGCGCCCAGACCTGCCGCACGACGTCATCGTCCGATTGCTGGCGGCTTTGGACCATCATGCGGGAGCCATTCCCGTGCTCCCGCTTGTCGACAGCCTGTCGGTCGACACCGACGGGTTGATGACCGGCTCTGCAGAGCGCGATCGGCTGCGCCGTGTCCAGACGCCTCAGGCCTTCCGGTTTCGCGACATTCTGTCCGCGCACGCGGCCTGGCAAGGCGCCGCCGATGCCGGAGATGATGCGCAGGTGCTGCGTGCAATGGGCGGCACCGTTGCGCATGTCCCCGGCGACGAGCGGCTTGGCAAACTTACCTTCGCGGAGGATTTCATGACCCGGCTGCCTGCCATCCGCACCGGTATGGGATACGACGTCCACCGGCTGGCCGCGGGCGAGGAACTCTGGCTCGGCGGAATCAGGATCGAGCACGAGAAGGGACTTGCCGGACACAGCGATGCCGACGTCGCGTTACATGCGATCGTCGATGCGCTGCTTGGGGCGATCGCCAATGGCGATATCGGCAGCCATTTCCCTCCCAGCGACACGCAGTGGAAGGGTGCCAGTAGCGACCGTTTCGCGTCCCATGCCGCCCAACTCGTGAGGGAAGCTGGCTACCGCGTGGGCAACATCGACCTGACGATCATTTGCGAGGCTCCCAAGATCGGCCCCCATCGCGAGGCGATGCGCGCGCGGATCGCCGAACTGCTCGCCGTTGACATCGGCGCCATATCGGTAAAGGCCACCACCACCGAGCGGCTTGGGTTTACCGGGCGCGGTGAGGGAATTGCCGCGCAGGCGATTGCCACAGTCATCAGGGAGTGATCACGTGAGCATTATGGGGCGAGCCAGGAAAGCGGTAGGATTGGGTGCAGTCATTGGCCTGTTGCATGCACAGGCAGCTCACGCGCAACAGTGCATCACGCCCGAGGATCTGACCGATGCGGGAATCTATTCCGTCCCCGTGCTGGCCGAAGGGTTTGAGACATCATGCGCCCCGCATCTGGCCGAGCACGGCTTTTTTGCCACCCGCGGCGACGAGTTCGTCGCGCCCTATGCGGCCATGCAGGAAGAGCGCTGGCCCGGAACCCGTCGCGCATTCCTGCTCCTCGGGGCAAGCGGAGGCGATGACGAGGCCGATGTAGAAGGGATGGAATTGCTCGCGAGCCTCGATCCCGATGCATTGCGCCCGCTGGTCGATGCCTTTCTCGCCCAGAAGATCGGCGAGGAGATCAAGCCTGAGGATTGTCCGCGGATCGAACAGGTCATGGAATTGCTCGCTCCCTTGCCGCCCGAGAATTTCGGCGGCCTGCTCACTTTTATTCTCGAAGTTTCCGGAGTGAATGAGCCGCAGGTGTGCGAGACCGGTCGGCCATGATCACGAGCCTGTTTCCCGACGATATCGAGGAACTCGCACAGCAGGTCGTCGAGGAGAATATCACGGCAGGGCGTAAAGTCGTGCTGGCGGAAAGTTGCACGGGCGGACTGGTTGCGGCCGCGCTGACCGAAATCGCGGGATCCTCCGCTGTGCTCGAGCGCGGATTTGTGACTTATTCCAACGAATCGAAGATGGAATGTCTCGACGTATCGCTCGAGATCATCGAGACTTTCGGCGCCGTATCGATCGCCTGCGCATGGGCGATGGCCAAAGGCGCACTTGAGCAGAGCAATGCCGACGTCGCCGTGGCGATCAGCGGCGTGGCGGGCCCCGGCGGAGGCACCGACCTGAAGCCCGTCGGCACGGTGGTTTTCGCGCGCGTTGTTCGCGGTCAGGAAGGGGAGCCCGAGGGCGAACTCAAGCGTTTCGAGCCGACCACGCGCGCCGATATCCGCCGGAAGGCCACGCTCTGCGCGCTCGAATTGCTGTTGCCCTAGAGATTGGCTGCTGCGTTTTCGCGCCCGTAGAGTTCGTCGGCCCGGTCCTCGAACGCCTGGACCATCTTGCGGAATGCGCGGTCGAAATATTGACCGGCCAGCGCTTCGAACACGGCGTTCCGGAAGGTGAAATCGACACAGAAATCGACTTCGCACCCGCCATCTTCGGTTGGGGTGAAGCTCCAGTTGTTGTCGAGATCCTTGAGCGGACCATCGACATAGATCACCTCGATATGATCGGGCCGGTGCTTGAGAACGCGCGAGGTGAACCTTTCGCGGATCGCCTTGAAGCCGACGAGCATGTCGGCAATCATCTCGCCCTCGCTATCGCTCTTGACCCGCGTCGCGATGACCCAGGGCAGGAACTTGGCGTAACTGCCGACATCCGCGACGAGGTCGAACATCTGCTCCTGGCTGTAGGGCAGCCTCCGTTTCTCGCGAATGCCGGGCATCAGGCGCCTTGCTTGGCAAGCTTGGCTTCACGCGCTGCACGCATCTCCGCGAAATCGTCACCCGCGTGGTAGCTCGAACGCGTCAGCGGGCTCGAGGCGACCTGCAGGAAGCCTTTGGCCCGGGCAATCGCGCCATAGGCTGCGAACTGCTTCGGGGTGACGAATTCCTCGACCTTGGCGTGCTTGGGAGTGGGCTGGAGATACTGGCCCATGGTGATGAAATCGATGTCGGCGCTGCGCATGTCGTCCATCACCTGGTGCACCTCAAGGCGCGCTTCGCCCAGGCCCAGCATGATGCCCGACTTCGTGAAGATCAGCGGATTGTGCGCCTTCACCTCTTCCAGCAGCCGAAGCGAGGCGTAGTAGCGCGCACCCGGACGGATAGTCGGGTAGAGCCGCGGCACCGTTTCGAGATTGTGGTTGAACACGTCCGGACCAGCTTCGCAGATCTCGGCGATCGACTGCTTCATCCGCCCCTTGAAGTCGGGAGTGAGGATTTCAATCGTCGTGTTCGGCGTCTCGCGGCGAAGCGCGTTGATGACCTTGACGAACTGGCCGGCGCCACGGTCAGGCAGATCGTCGCGATCGACACTGGTGATGACGATGTGTTCGAGCCCCATCGCCGCGGCTGCGGCGGCGGTGTGCTCGGGTTCAAGCGGGTCGACCGGCATGGGCATGCCCGTCTTGATGTTGCAGAACCGGCAGGCGCGCGTGCAGGTATCGCCGAGGATCATCACCGTGGCATGCTTCTTGGTCCAGCACTCCCCGATATTCGGGCATGCCGCTTCCTCGCACACGGTGTGCAGGTTCAGCTCGCGCATGAGCTTGCGCGTTTCCTGATAACCCTTGCTGACCGGCGCCTTGACGCGGATCCAGTCGGGCTTGCGCTGCATCTTGGGGCGTTCGCCCTCGGGCTGGGGAGCGGAGGAGAGATCGTTCATGTCGCGGCCCATCTAGGGACCCTGCCTCTCGCGGGCAAGCGGCATAGCTATTCGCCGGACACTTGCCGCCGAATGACACCCGCGCTACGCCGCCGAAAATGGACGCTACGACACTCCAGACATTCACATCGCCGGTCGTTCTCTTCTTTGTTCTCGGGTTGCTGGCGGCCTTTGCGAGATCCGATCTCGCGATCCCGGAAGCGTTGGCCAAGGGAATGTCACTTTACCTGATGGCGGCGATTGGCCTCAAGGGCGGGGTCGCGGTTTCCCAGTCGGGATTGAATGTGACAATCGGCCTTGCCTTGCTGGCCGGCATTACCGCCAGCTTCCTGCTCCCGATTGTCGCATTTGCCGTGTTGCGCGGGTTCGGAGGGCTCGACCGGCTGAACGCAGGCGCCGTTGCTGCCCACTATGGCTCGGTGAGCGTCGTGACCTTCGTGACGGCGGTCGAGATTTATGAACTGCGCGGCACGCCCCCGGGCGGGTTCATGGTGGCGGTCATGGCCGCCATGGAAACCCCGGCGATCCTTACCGGACTTTTGCTCGCCAGAAAGGCGGTCGAGGAAAACCCCCGGCCCAGAGGCGAGATGTTGCATGAGGTGTTTTTCAATGCCTCGGTGGTCCTCCTGCTCGGCGCCTTTGCGATCGGCATGATCGCTGGCGAGGACGGGTTCGCGGATGTCGCACCGCTGTTCGAGGCCGGCTTCAAGGGCGTGCTTTGCCTGTTCCTGCTCGATATGGGCCTCATCGCTGCGCGCCGTATCATGGACTCGCGTGCGGTGACTTGGCGCCTGACTGCGATTGCGCTCCTATTGCCGCTCATGAATGGCGCCATTGGCACCGTACTGGGGACGGTGATCGGGCTTGACGTCGGGTCGGCTGCCGCGCTCGGGGTCCTATGCGCCAGTGCAAGCTATATCGCCGTACCCGCAGCCATGCGCCTCGCCCTGCCCGAAGCCGATCCGGGCATATATCTCACCATGTCGTTGAGTATTACATTCCCGTTCAATATCCTGCTCAACATCGGGATTATCGGAGCGCTTGCGTCGACGCTCGCGGGAATAGGGGGAGTGTCGCCGTGATTGAAACCGTCATTCGTAAACGGATTGAGATCCTTGCGGACACGGCCCTGGTGAGGCGCGTGACCGATGCCATCGACCGCGCCGGGATCACCGGCTGGACGATTACGCCGGTGCAATCGGGCAAGGGCCGCGACGGCCATTGGCGCGAGGAACGCGTTATGGGAACCGACAAGGTGCTGGTCCTGACCATCGCCCCGCAGGACAAGGCCATGGCTCTTGCCGAAGAGATCGCGCCG
>JBFOLW010000157.1:0-17189 GCA_040830305.1 Erythrobacter sp. | reverse complement strand
GAAGGGTTTCACCAAAATTTGCATCCCTGCGCGCATTCAGATGAAGGTTCCGACCGAATGACGATTCTGCGAGGGGAAAATCGAAAATAAAACCAAGCTCGGCCGTCTCAACCCTATCGGCGTGGCGACGCCGTCTATCGATCAATCGTTCCGCTGATTCCGCGCGCCAAGGGCGCGAGCCAGTGTCGGGCGGCGCCTCTCGCTGAATCGTTGTGTATCTGGCGATTCTCGGACCTCACTGCATTACCTAGACAATACACCTTCGCTTCGTTAGTCTCCCTCGCAACCAAGGGAGACTATCTGTATGAAGAAACTCACGATTTCGGCCGCCGCGCTCGCGAGCGCGGCGATCCTGCCGGGTGTCGGCCATGCCGAACACCATGCTCTTGCCGATTACGAACTGATCGACCGCGCCGATCTGTTCGGAAACCCGGTTGCCTCGCAGGGCCGCATCAGCCCCGATGGCGAATGGGTCAGCTGGATCGCCCCCGATGAGGGCGTGATGAACGTCTGGGTCGCCCCGGCGGACAACCCTTCGCAGGGCAAAGTCGTCACCGACGATCGCCACCGCGGCATTTCGAACCATTTCTGGTCGACAGACAGCCGCTATGTCATGTTCGCCAAGGACAATGACGGCGACGAGAACTACCACGTCTACGTCACCGATCCGCGCACCGGCGAGACGCGCGACCTCACCCCGCTGCCCGATGGCGTGCGCGCACAGATCATGGGTGTCAGCCGCGACCGGGCAGGCGTGATCCTCGTCGGCACCAACGAGCGCAATCCGCAGCTGACCGACCTCTACGAATACACCATCGAGACCGGCGAGCGCACGCTGGTTGCCGAAAACCCCGGCTATGCGCAGTGGGTCACCGACAACAGCTACGCGCCGCGCCTCGCCCTGGCGCCGCAGCCCGACGGGAGCATGAAGGCGGTCTTCCTCAAGGAGGATCTGACACCGGGCGAGACCTTCGCCGATATTCCCAGCGAGGACATGCTCAACACGAACATCGTCCAGTTCTCGCGCGACAACAACACGGTCTACATGATCGACAGCCGCGAGCGGAACCTGGCGGCGGGCGTCGCGGTCGACCTGACCACGGGCGAACGGACCGTGTTCGTCGAACCCGAAAAGGCCGATCTCAGCGGCATCTTGGTCGACAACGAGACCTATGCGCCGATCGCCTATTCGACCAACTACCTGCGCGACGAATGGCAGGCGCTTACCGACGAGGCGGCCGCCGAGCTCGACTACCTCTCGAGCAATATCGCGGGTGAGATCCAAGTCGTATCGCGTACCGAGGACGATCAGAAGTGGATCGTCTGGGGCGGGGCGGCGGAAGCGCCCGGCCAGTATTACGTCTACGATCGGCAGGCCGACACGCTGACCGAGTGGTTCGCCACGCGGCCCGACCTGGCCGAGGCGCCGCTGCAGCCGATGCATCCGCTCGAGATCAAGGCTTCGGACGGCCTCACGCTGGTTTCCTACCTGACCCTGCCGCCGGGCAGCGATCCCGATGGCGACGGCCGCCCCGACGAAGCGGTGCCGATGCTGCTGTGGGTCCACGGCGGGCCGTGGTCGCGCGACAGCTATGGCTACGACACGATCCACCAGTGGATGGCCAATCGCGGCTATGCCGTGCTCAGCGTCAACTACCGTGGCTCGACCGGCTTCGGGAAGGATTTCACCAATGCCGCGGTGAAGGAATTCGCGGGCAAGATGCATGACGATCTGATCGAAGCGGTCGACTGGGCGGTCGATGAAGGCATCGCGATCGAGGACAAGGTCGCGATCGGCGGCGGCAGCTATGGCGGCTATGCCACGCTGACCGGCGTCGCCTTCACCCCCGACACCTTCGCATGCGGCGTCGACATCGTTGGCCCGTCCAGCCTGGTGACGCTGATCGAAAGCTTCCCCGAGTACTGGAAGCCGTTCCTCGCCGGCACCTGGTTCCGTTATGTCGGCGATCCGTCCGATCCCGAACAGCGCGAAGACCTGCTCGCGCGCTCGGCGATCACCCGGATCGACGACATCAAGGTCCCGTTGTTGGTCGGGCAGGGCGGCAACGACCCGCGCGTGACCAAGCAGGAGGCCGACCAGCTGGTCGAGGCGATGCAGGCCAAGGGGCTGCCGGTCACCTACATCAACTATCCCGACGAAGGACATGGCTTCCAGAAGCCCGAAAACCGCATGAGCTTCTTTGCGGCAATGGAAGGCTTCCTCGGCACCTGCCTGGGCGGGCGGGTTCAGCCGATCGGCGAGAGCTTCGAGGGCAGCTCCGCCGAAGTGCTCGCCGGCGCGGAATATGTCGACGGGCTCGAGGATGTGTCTTCCGGCGGTTGATCGCGCCGGACGAAGGCTTCAAGGATGCGGCGCGGCCTCGAAAGGGGCTGCGCCGTATCTTTTTGGGAGCAGGTGCATGAAACTCGGTCGTCTCAACCATATCGGCGTCGCGACGCCTTCGATCGAGGAATCGGTCCGCTATTACCGCGATGTCATGGGCGCGACGCGGTTCCACGAGCCGTTCGATCTGGAAGCGCAGGGGGTGAAGGTGTGCTTCGTCGACACGCCCGGCGAAAACGGCACCGACGGCACGCAGGTAGAACTGATCGAACCGCTCGGCCCCGACAGTCCGATCAACAATTTCCTCGCCAAGAACCCCGCCGGCGGCCAGCACCATGTCTGCTACGAGGTCGAGGATATCGAGGACGCGCGTGCCTGGTTCGAAGGACTGGGCAAGCGCATCCTCGGCCCGACGCGCATAGGCGCGCATGGCACGCCGATCTTCTTCCTCCATCCCAAGGACATGATGGGGCAGCTGACCGAAATCATGGAAACGCCCAAGGGCGACGCGCACTGGTCCAACTGACCGCGCGCTGACGAGAGAGACCACCGATGTTATTCTACGACAGCCCGAACCCGGCACCCAATCCGCGCCGCGTGCGCATCTTTGCTGCCGAGAAAGGCATCGAGCTGCCGATGAAGGAAGTTTCCATTCCCAGGCGTGAGCAGAAGGCGCCCGATTACGTCGCCAAGAACCCGCGCGGGCAGACGCCGATCCTTGAACTCGATGATGGCTCGGTGATTGCCGAGAGCGTCGCGATCATGCGCTATCTCGAGGCCGAACATCCCAAGCCGCCGCTGTTCGGCACCACCGCGCGCGAGATTGCCGGAATCGAGATGTGGAACCGCCGGGTCGAGATGATCCTGATGCCGCCGGTTGGCGCCGTGTGGGTGCATACGCATCCCTTCACCGCCGCCCTACCGGGCCGCAATGCGGACTGGGGCGAGGCCAACCGGCCGCGGGTCGCCGACGCCATGCGCTTCTTCGACGGGTCGCTGGAAGGGCGCGAGCATCTCGCGGGCGATGACTACTCCGCCGCCGACATCCTGCTGCTGACCACGATCGACTTTGCGAAATTCGTCGGGCTGGAGATGCCTGAAGAATGTGCGAATCTGGCGAGCTGGCACGAGCGCGTTTCGGCGCGGCCCAGCGCCGGAGCCTGATTTCCCCCGCGCGCCGTAGCGGACTTGCCTCGCGGCAACTTCGCGGCCTATTCAAGTTGCAATAAGAAACGAGCCCCTCGGGCTTTGGGAGAGACGCGTGAGCTACGAAACCATCATCGTCGAGAAGGACGGACCGCTTACCACCATTACGCTCAACCGGCCCGACCGGCTGAACGCGATGCCGCCGCAGATGGCCGACGAAATCGGCGCGGCGTTCTACGATCTCGGCGACAGCCGCGCGGTGCTGATCACCGGAGCGGGCAAGGGTTTCTGCTCGGGCGCGGACCTGTCCGCGCGGGGCGAAGGCAGCGCGCTCGACAACAAGGGCGGCAGCCACCGTGCGCTGCAGAACCACTACAACCCGGCGATCAACCAGGTGCTGCGCGCGCCGGTGCCGGTGGTCTGCGCGATCAACGGTCCGGCGGCAGGCGTGGGCTGCAGCCTCGCGCTGGCCGGCGATTTCGTGCTCGCGGGCAAGAGCGCCTATTTCCTGCAGGCCTTCGTCAATATCGGGCTCGTGCCCGATGGCGGCTCTACCTGGCTGCTCAGCCGCGCGATCGGCCGCGCCCGCGCGACGCGCATGATGATGCTGGGCGAGAAGATCGGCGCCGAACAGGCGGAGGACTGGGGCCTGATCTACAAGGCGGTCGATGACGATGCGCTGATGGACGAAGCCAGGGCGCTCGCCACCAGCCTCGCGAACGGACCGACCGTCGCCTACGCCACTATGAAGAAGAACATCGCCACGGCGATGGACGGCAATATCACCGAGGTCTTCCTTGCCGAGGCGGAGGGCCAGCGGCACGCTGGCACGACCAGGGATGCGATGGAAGGCGGAATGGCCTTCCTCCAGAAGCGCAAACCGGTGTTCAAGGGCGAGTAGAACCGCGCCGACAGACGGTCCGGGAAAGTCCCCGCCTTCGCGGGGACGGTCACTAATCTGTGCGGTGTCGCGCAACGCTGCTCTTCCCCTGTGCATACGATTGTGGTTTAGGGCCACGCATGAGTGACAAGCCGACCTACGCAGACTGGAAGCCCCTTGCCGACAAGGAGGTGAAGGGCCGCAACCTCACCTGGCACACGCCCGAGGGGATCGAGGTCAAACCGCTCTACACGTCCGAGGATACCGAGGGCCTCGATCCCGGCGTCCCCGGCATCGCGCCGTTCACGCGCGGGCCCTATGCCTCGATGTATACTGGCCGTCCTTGGACCATCCGCCAGTATGCGGGTTTCTCTACGGCAGAGGAATCGAACGCCTTCTACCGCCGCAACCTTGCCGCGGGGCAGAAGGGCCTGTCGGTCGCTTTCGATCTTGCCACGCACCGCGGCTACGACAGCGACCACAGCCGCGTGGTCGGCGATGTCGGCAAGGCGGGGGTCGCGATCGACACCGTACGCGACATGGAAATCCTGTTCGACCAGATCCCGCTCGACCAGATGAGCGTCTCGATGACGATGAACGGCGCGGTGATCCCGGTCATGGCGTTCTACATCGTCGCGGCGGAGCGGCAGGGCGTGTCGCAGGACAAGCTTTCGGGGACCATCCAGAACGACATCCTCAAGGAGTTCATGGTCCGCAACACCTATATCTACCCGCCCGAACCGAGCATGCGGATCGTTTCGGACATCATCGCATATACTTCGGCCTACATGCCGAAATTCAACAGCATTTCGATTTCGGGCTATCACATGCACGAGGCCGGGGCGACCGCGGTGCAGGAACTCGCCTTCACCATTGCGGATGGCAAGGAATACGCCAAGCGCGCGATGGAAGCGGGCCTCGATATCGACGCCTTCGCGCCGCGCCTGTCCTTCTTCTGGGGCATTGGCATGAACTTCTTCATGGAGATCGCCAAGATGCGCGCGGCGCGGCATCTGTGGCACGATGTCATGGAAGGGCTGGGGGCGCAGAACCCCAAGTCGAAGATGCTGCGCACGCACTGCCAGACCAGCGGTGTGAGCTTGCAGGAGCAGGATCCCTACAACAATGTCATCCGCACCACGGTGGAGGCGATGGCGGCGGTGCTGGGCGGCACGCAGTCGCTGCACACCAACGCGCTCGACGAGGCGATCGCGCTGCCGACCGACTTCTCCGCCCGCATCGCGCGCAACACGCAGCTGGTGATCCAGGAAGAGACGGGCATCACCAATGTCGCCGATCCCTTGGGCGGCAGCTACTACATCGAAAGCCTCACCGCAGCGCTGCTAGACGAGGCCCGCAAATTGCTGGACGAGGTCGAGGCCGCGGGCGGAATGACAAGCTACGTCGCCAGCGGCAAGCCCAAGGCGCAGATTGAAGAGGCCGCCGCGGCCAAACAGGCAAGCGTCGACAAGGGCGAGACCGTGATCGTCGGCGTGAACAAGTATCGCCGCGACAAGGAAGACGAGATCGACACGCTCGACATCGACAACCATGCCGTCCGCCAGAGCCAGATCGCGCGGCTCGAAAAGGTCCGCGCAGGCCGCGACGATTTCGCCTGCCGCGCCGCGCTCGATGCGCTTGCGCGCGGCGCTGCGCAGCGCGAGGGCAACCTCCTCGAACTCGCGGTCGAGGCGGCGCGCCACGATGCGACGCTGGGCGAAATCAGCCAGGCGATGGAAGACGCCTATGGCCGCTACGACACCATGCCCAAGCCGGTGCGCGGGGTGTACTCGCAAGCCTATTCGGAAGACGATCGCTACCAGCAGGTGGTTGCGGGCGTGAAAGCAGTCGAGCGCCGCCTGGGCCGCGCACCCAAGCTGATGGTCGCCAAGATGGGGCAGGATGGCCACGACCGCGGTGCGAACGTCATCGCTTCCGCCTTTGCCGACATGGGGTTCGAAGTCGTCTCGGGCCCGCTGTTCCAGACGCCCGCAGAAGCGCGCGGCATGGCGCTCGAGAACGAGGTCGACGCGATCGGCGCGAGCAGCCTCGCGGCGGGCCACAAGACGCTGATCCCCGAACTGATCGGCCTGCTCAAGGACGCGGGCCGCGCCGACATCAAGGTGATCGCCGGCGGCGTGATCCCGCAGAAGGACTACGACTTCCTGCGCGATGCCGGGGTTCAGGGCATCTACGGCCCGGGAAGCAACGTGGTCGAATGCGCGGCGGATGTGCTGCGCCTGCTCGGCCACAACATGCCGCCTGCCGGTGAGGACTTGGACGAGGCGGCGGAGTGAAACGGCACTTCAAACTTCCGAGTTACGTCGGGGACCTCGTTGCTGCCCGCAATCGTCTGAAAGACCACTTTGCTGATTGCAATTTGCATTTCACTTTTGACGGCAATCTTGTGGGCGACCTTGGCGAGGCGGTGGCCGCCGAACTGTTTGGCTTGAAGCTGACGGGCAGAAGCAACGAAGGTATCGATGGATATGCACCGGACAACCGCTCTGTACAGGTGAAGGCGAGTGGCACGAGACGAGGCCCTGCCTTTCGACCAGTGGATACGCGAGCCGATCACTTGCTTGTTTTTCATTTCGATTATGACTCTTGCGTTGGCGAAATAATTTACAATGGGCCAGAAGAGCCAGTCATCGAGCTATTGCCAGAGGAGTGGAGCGGTCAACGTTGTGTAAGTCTGACCAAACTCATTGCTCTCGATTCAAGCCTTGTTGAATCAGACCGTCTGCCAATTTTGAACGGAAACCAATGACCCAGATCCGTACCGACTGGA
This sequence comes from Erythrobacter sp., assembly GCA_040830305.1. Lineage (GTDB taxonomy): Bacteria > Pseudomonadota > Alphaproteobacteria > Sphingomonadales > Sphingomonadaceae > Qipengyuania. The sequence continues at coordinate 10,028 of JBFOLW010000157.1, read as the reverse complement.
CCCGCGAGGAGATCGCGGAGATGTTCGACCTCCCCTTTACCGAGCTGCTCTTCCGCGCGGCGACGGTCCATCGCGAATATCATCCGCCCGAGCAGGTGCAGCTCTGTACGCTGCTCAGCATCAAGACCGGCGGGTGCCCGGAGGATTGCGGTTATTGTTCGCAGTCGGTCAAGGCCGACAGCGGGGTCGAGGCGACCAAGCTGATGGATATCCAGCGCGTGCTGCAATCGGCGGCACAGGCGAAGGATGCGGGCAGCCAGCGCTTCTGCATGGGCGCGGCCTGGCGCAACCCCAAGGACCGCGACATGTCTGCAATCGTAGAGATCGTGAAGGGCGTGCGCGAAATGGGGCTGGAGACCTGCATGACTTTGGGCATGCTGACGCCCAAGCAGGCCGACATGCTCAAGGAAGCGGGGCTCGACTATTACAACCACAATGTCGACACCGGCCCCGAATATTACGAGCGCGTGATCTCGACCCGCAACTACCAGGACCGGCTCGATACGCTGCAGAACGTGCGCGATGCGGGGATCAACGTGTGCAGCGGCGGGATCGTCGGCATGGGCGAAACGCGCGAGGACCGCGTCGGCTTCGTCCACACGCTTGCCACGCTCGAACGCCATCCCGAAAGCGTGCCGGTCAACGCGCTGGTCCCGGTGAAGGGCACGGTGCTGGGCGACATGCTCGCCGATACGCCGCTCGCCAAGATCGACGATATCGAGTTCGTCCGCACCGTTGCGGTCGCGCGCATCACCATGCCGATGAGCATGGTGCGCCTCTCCGCCGGCCGCGAGAGCATGAGCGAAGCCACGCAGGCGCTGTGCTTCATGGCCGGCGCGAACTCGATCTTCACCGGCGACAAGCTGCTGACCGCGCCCAATGCGGGCGACGACAGCGATGCTGCGCTGTTCGCAAAGCTGGGCCTGACGGCGCTCCAGCAGGAAGAACCGATGCGCGCATGCAAGACGATGGAACCGGCGGAGTAACTATGTTCAAGAAAATCCTCATCGCCAATCGCGGCGAGATCGCCTGCCGCGTCATCAAGACCGCGCGCCGGATGGGTATCGCGACCGTCGCGGTCTATTCGGATGCCGATGCCCGCGCGCCCTTCGTGCGGATGGCGGACGAGGCGGTGCATATCGGCCCCGCGCCCGCGGCCGAGAGCTATCTGATCGCCGACAAGATCATCGCGGCGTGCAAGCAGACCGGCGCCGAGGCGGTGCATCCGGGCTACGGCTTCCTCTCCGAGCGCGCGAGCTTCGTCGAGGCGCTGGCCAAGGAGAACATCGCTTTCATCGGTCCGCCGGCCAAGGCGATCGCGGCGATGGGCGACAAGATCGAATCGAAGAAGATCGCGCGCGAGGCGGGGGTGAATGTCGTCCCCGGCTTCGTCGGCGAGATCCGCGATACCGACCATGCCGTCGAGATTTCGAACGAGATCACTTATCCGGTGATGATGAAGGCCAGCGCGGGCGGCGGCGGCAAGGGCATGCGCCTTGCCTACTCGGAAAAGGACGTGCGCGAAGGCTTCGAAAGCGTAAAGCGCGAGGGGCTGAACAGCTTCGGCGACGACCGCGTCTTCATCGAGAAGTTCATCGAGGATCCGCGGCATATCGAGATACAGATCCTCGGCGACACGCATGGCAATGTGATCTACCTCAACGAGCGCGAGTGCTCGATCCAGCGCCGTCACCAGAAGGTGGTCGAGGAAGCCCCGTCGCCCTTCGTCACCCCGCAGATGCGCAAGGCCATGGGCGAGCAATGCGTCGCGCTGTCGAAGGCGGTCGGCTATCACAGCGCGGGCACGGTCGAGCTGATCGTCAGCGGCGCCGACAAGACCGGCGAGAGCTTCTACTTCCTCGAAATGAACACCCGGCTGCAGGTAGAGCATCCGGTAACCGAAGCGATCACCGGCGTAGACCTCGTCGAGCAGATGATCCGGGTCGCGGCAGGCGAGAAGCTGGCGATGACGCAGGACGATGTCGGCATCGATGGCTGGGCGATCGAGAACCGCGTCTATGCCGAAGATCCCTACCGCGGCTTCCTGCCATCGACCGGGCGCCTCGTGCGCTACCAGCCGCCGGTCGAGCCCTGGGCCGATGATGGCGAAGCGAACGGGCGTCGCGGTGTCGACGGCGTGCGTGTCGACGACGGCGTGTTCGAGGGCGGCGAAGTCTCGATGTTCTACGACCCGATGATCGCCAAGCTGGTCACCTGGGGCAAGACGCGCGACGAGGCGGCCGACCTTCAGATCGCCGCGCTCGACGCCTTCCGCATCGAGGGGCTGGGGCACAATGTCGATTTCCTCAGTGCGATCATGCAGCACGAGCGGTTCCGCTCGGGCGAACTGACCACCGGCTTCATCGCCGAAGAATATCCCGAAGGCTTCGAGGGTGCGCCCGCGTCCGAACAGCTGACCAGGGTGCTGGCGGCGGTCGGCGGCGTGATCGCCACGGCCGATGCCGACCGCGCGCGGCGGATCGAAGGGCAGCTGTCCGACGATCTCTACGCGCCGGGCGACTGGACCGTGCGGATCGGCGAGCGCGAGGAAGGTTCGACCTCGCATGAGGTGCGGCTGGAGGAAGATGCGCTGACGGTCGATGGCGAACAGGTCACGATCGAGATGCAGTACACGCCCGGCGAACCGCTGGTCGACGTCGCCTTGTTCGAGAACGGCGCCGACGAGGATGCCGAGGCGGTCGATCGCTATACCTTCCAGCTCAGGCCGACGCGGACCGGCTATACGGTGACCACCCGCGGCGCGACGCACCACCTGCGAATCCTGCAGACGCGCATCGCCCACCTCGCATCACACATGATCGAGAAAACCCCGCCCGACCTGTCGAAGATGCTTATCTGCCCGATGCCGGGCCTGCTGGTGAAGCTGCATGTGGGCGAGGGCGAGGAGGTCCAGCCGGGCCAGCCGCTCGCCACGGTCGAGGCGATGAAGATGGAGAACATCCTGCGCGCAGAGAAGCAGGCGACCGTGTCCAAGATCAATGCCGAAGAAGGCGACAGCCTCGCGGTCGACGCGGTGATCCTCGAGCTGGAATAGCGCTGCGCGTTACAGCGCGAGGTGATAGCACTGGTTGTGCGGGCCGTTTTCGTAGTCCGGAAAGCCTTCGCCCGGCTTAAACCCGCGCGAGGAGTAGAGCCCGATTGCAGGGGCGAACTGCGCGTTGGTACCGGTTTCGAGGCTCAGGCGCGCAATCCCTTCCTCGCGCGCCGCATCGATCAGCGCTTCGAGAATGGCGACCGCCACGCCCTGTCCGAGATGGTCGGGATGCGTGCGCATCGACTTGAGTTCGGCAGTGTCCGGCGACAGCTGTTTCATCGCCCCGATGCCGACCAGATCATCACTTCGCCATGCGCCCAGCAGCGTCACCTCTGGGCCGGACAAACCGCTGACATCGAGCGCGAAGCTGGTGCCGGGCGGCGAGACTGCCAACATGTCGCGCTGGTGAAACGCGATCATGGCGCGAACGCCGGGATCGGCGATGTCTGCCACGGCTATGCGCAAACTCATTCCGCCACCATGGCCACGGCCCGGATCCAGCCCGCGCTGGCGCGTTCGATCTTCACCGGGAAACAACTGAAGGTGAAGCCGTGGTCGGGCAGGGCAGCGAGGTTGGTCAGCTTCTCGATCTGGTAATAGGGCCGGATGCGGCCGGCCTTGTGGCCTTCCCAGATGATCGAGGGATCACGGGTCTCGGCCCAGCGTTTGGCAGTGTGGCTGAAGGGCGCATCCCAGCTCCAGGCATCGGTGCCGACCACTTCGACGCCTCGCTCGGTGAGCCAAAGTGTCGCCTCCTCGCCTAGCCCGACGCCCTGATCGGTAAAGTTCTCGGTGCCGTAAATCGCGCCCGACTGGACCAGCACGATGTCGAGCGGCTGGAGCTCGTAACCGATCTTGTCGAACGCCTCCTCGACCTCCGCTGCGCCGACCACATGGCCGTGCGGAAGGTGGCTGAAATCGAGCTTCACCCCGGGACGCAAGAAGCGATCGAGCGGGGCCTCGTCTATGCTCGGGGCCGGGCGCGCGCCGTCATCCGTGGTCGAGTGGTAGTGCCACGGCGCGTCCATATGCGTGCCGTTGTGCGTCGAGAGTTCGAGCATCTCGACCGCCCAGCCTTCACCATCGGGCAGATCGTCTTTCTCCAGGCCGGGAAAGAACATGGCGATCTGCTCCCACGTGCTCTCGTGGGTCATGTACTGGATCCTGGGCCGCATCACCTCGGGATCGGAGACGACGTCGTTGGTGATCGGGATCGAGAGGTCGATGAAGCGGGTCATGCGCGGCAGACTAATGCGCCTGCAACTGCTCGTCGAGAAATGCCGCGACATCGGCGAGTTCGACCGTGCGATCGAGATAGGCGTCGCCGATACCGCGAAGCAGGACGAAGGGCAGCGTGCCCGAATCCATCTTCTTGTCGTGCAGCATGTGTGCGGTGAGCGCTTTGCCGGTGCAGGTCAGCCCGAGGGCGGAAATTTCGGACGGGAGGCCCGCAGCGTCGATCGCCGCAGTCACCCGTGCCGCATCATCGAGCGATAGGGTGCCGCGCCGCGCCGAATAACGTGCCGCCAGCACCATCCCGAGCGCCACCGCCTCGCCATGGAGCAGGCGGTCGGAAAAGCCGGTCTCCGCCTCGAGGGCATGGCCGAAGGTGTGCCCGAGGTTGAGCAGGGCGCGGGTGCCGCTCGTCTCGCGCTCGTCCTCGGCAACGATCCGCGCCTTGGCCGCGACACTGGTCGCCACCGCCCGTTCGAGATCTTCCTGATGCAATGCAAGCACCGCCTCGCCATGTGCCGCGAGCCAGGCGAAGAACTCGCCTTCGCCAAGCACGCCGTATTTGAGCACTTCGGCATAGCCCGCGCGCAATTCGCGCGGCGGGAGGGTGGCCAGTGCATCGAGGTCGGCGAGCACCAGCGATGGCTGGTGGAACGCGCCGACGAGGTTCTTGCCCGCCGAGGTATTGATCGCAGTCTTGCCGCCCACCGAACTGTCGACTTGCGCCAAGAGCGTGGTGGGCAATTGCACGAAGCCGCAGCCGCGCTTGAGGATCGCGCAGGCGAAGCCGGTGAGGTCGCCGACTACGCCGCCGCCCAGCGCCAAGACATGGTCGCCCCGCTCGACGCCCTGCGCGAGCAGCCAGTCGGTCAGCCGCGCCAGGCTCTCCCAGCTTTTCGAGCCCTCTCCGGGTGCGACATCGTACCAGCGCGGCTCGAATCCCGCCGCTTCGAGCGAGCGTGCGACCGTCTCGCCCCAATTCTCGCGAGCATTGACATCGGCAACGATGCAGGCGTGGTCCTTCCGCAGGAAAAACCGCGCCTCATCGGCGACATTCGCCAGCAAGCGCGAGCCGACCCGCACTTCATAGCTGCGGCCCGAAAGCGCGACGGGGATTACAGCCATGCGTCGATCGCCTCGAGGATGCGCTGCGCGGTTTGGCCGTGCGGGGCATTGTCGGTGACAACATGAACCTGCGCTTCGGCATAGGCGGCGCCGCGCCTTTCCTTGAGGCCGGTGAGGATCGCGCGCGGATCGCCCTGCCGCAGTAGCGGGCGGCTGTCGCGGCGCGAGGTCCGCTCGATCAGCGTGTCGATATCGCAATCGAGCCAGACGGCGATCGCACGTTCGAGGATCAGCGCGCGCGTCTCGGGATCGACGAATGCGCCACCACCCGTGGCGATGACGCCGTGCGCCTCTTCAACGAGGCGGGCGATGACCCGCCGTTCGCCATCGCGGAAATAGGCCTCGCCATGCGCATCGAAGATTTCGCTCACCGTGCGATCGGCGGCGCGCTCGATCTCCTCGTCCACATCGACGAAATCGGTGTCGAGCAAATTGGCGAGCCGCCGTCCGACAGTCGATTTGCCCACGCCCATCAGACCGACGAGTACCACCGGTCGGTCGATCCTGCTGGCAATATTGCCGATCTCGGACGGGGTGAGGGCGGATGCATGGGTCATTGCCGCCGTGCCTAGAACTGGGCTAGGGCGCGGGCAAGGTATCAGCACTTGAAGCGGGACGCGAAAAACTTGGCGATGAGCGGGAAACGGATCGGAATGATTGCGGCGCTGCTGCTGTTGGCCCTGCTCGTCGCGGCGCTCGTTCATGGCGGCGAGGAACCGCTGCATCCGATCGAACAGGCGGTCGAATTGCCGGAGTCGATGCGATGAAAGCGGTCTTGCTTGTCGGCGGGGCGGCGCTGGCGCTCACTTCGGCGGTGGTTCTTGCCCAGGAAACACCCGTCGACCTGCTGCCACCGGGATTCAATAATCCGGCACCCACTCCCACGCCGACAGCACGTGCTACGCGTGCACCGGTCGAGCCAGCCCAGCCGGGCGAACCGCAACCGGCGACGACCCAATCGGGCGAGATCGTACAGCCGCTTCCAACCCAAGCGCCGGTGCCGAGCGCCAATCTCGATCTGTCGAACCTGCCCACGCTGGAACAGCTCGAGGCAATGTCGACCGACGAGCTCGACGAACTGCTCGGGCTGAAACCCCGATACGATATCCCGCCCGCGGCGCGACGTTCGACCGAACGGGTAGGCGTGCTCGGGGCAGGCGAAGGCGCTCTGCCGTCGGCCTCGCTGGCGCGCCAACCCGCCGATCTGGTCCGCGCGGTTCTGGCGGGAACGACTCGCCCGATGGTGTCGCGCTGGGGACACATCCTCTTGCGCCGGACGCTCGCCAGCAGGCTGGCGACGCCCGACGGCATGGACGCGGTCGAGTTCGCCACGCTGCGCGCCCAAGTGCTCAATGCCATGGGGGAACATGTCGTGGCGCGCGCCCTGGTGCAGGATGTCGATACGGCGAACTACTCACCGCAGCTCGCCAACGCGGCGGTTGCTGCGTATATCGGTTCGGCGGACATCGTCGGCGCCTGTCCGGCGGTGCGGCTCGTCTCGACGGATCGCAACGACACCGAATGGCAGATGCTCGCGGGGATCTGCAACGCCTTTGCGGGGGAGGAAACCCGCGCGCAAAACGATCTGCGCCGCTTGCTCAACCGGACCGAAGAAGATCGCATCGATGTCCTTTTGGCGCAGCGCTTCGCGGGTTCGGCCGGACGCGGCCGGCGTGCCGTGACGATCGAGTGGGACGGAATAGGCGCAATCACGCCTTGGCGCTTCGCGCTGGCCAATGCGCTGGGCGAACCCATCCCCGAAGACCTGCTCGACGATGCCGATGCCGAGGTGTTGCGCACCGCAGCGATAACGCCGGCCCTCACGCCTCAGCAGCGCGCCGCGGGCGCCGACATTGCCGGGGCGGGCGGCATCCTCTCGTCGGCAGCGATGGTCGATCTCTACAGCCAGATTTTCGCCGAAGAGGGTCTGCAGGGCGATCCGGCCCTGACCGCATCGCGGCTGCGCGAAGCCTATGTCGGTGCCGATCCGGCGCAGCGGCTGGCGGCCATTCGCGATATCTGGTCGGGCGGCGGGGACTTTTCCTATGGCCGCGTGGTGCTTACCGCCTACGCCGCCGCGCGCATGCCCGTCAGCGGTGACTTCGCCGACGATGCGGGCGAGCTGATCGCGTCGATGCTCGCGGCCGGGCTCGATCGCGACGCGATGCGCTGGGCCGGCGAGGCCGATCCCGGCAGCCTTGCCTGGGGTCTCCTCGCGCTGGCCGATCCCGACCGGACCGCCGCGGTTACGGATGGCGAACTCGACAGTTTCAGCGATGACGACGATTCTGCCGGCCGTCGAAAGTCGCGCATGCTCTTGGCGGGGCTGGCGGGCCTCGGGCGGGTCGAGAATGCGGAGATCGCCGAATACAGCGACCGCCTGGGTGTCAATCTGTCGTCGCAGACACGCTGGACGCGGATGATCGACCGCGCGGCCGAAGCGGGCAATCCGACCCTCGTGGCAATGCTGGCGGGCCTCGGAATGCAGGGTACGGATTGGGACCAGATGACCGCGCGGCACCTGTATCACATTGTCTCCGCGCTACGCCGCGTAGGCCTCGAGGCCGAAGCCCGGATGATCGCCGCGGAGGCGGTCGCACGCGCCTGACGTGAACGGGCCGGGGTCATCGATCGACGATTTCCTCGCGATGCTTGCCGCCGAGCGCGGCGCGGCGCGCAATACCATCCTCGCCTACGGGCGCGATCTCGCACAGGCCGAGGAGCTGATCGCCCAGCCGCTCGACTCTGCCAGTCCGGCACAGCTGGCGCGGCTTGGCCAGGGCTGGTCTGCGCTCGCCCCGTCGACGCTGGCGCGGAAAGTGTCGGCGCTCAGGCAGTTCTTCGGCTTTCTGATCGACGAGGGCTTGCGCGAGGACGATCCCACGCATGCGCTGCCGCGCCCGGCGGCCCGCCGGCCGCTCCCGAAGATCCTGTCGCATGCGGAAGTCGAGGCGCTGTTCGAGACTGCCGAGCGCGAATCCGCGGTGGACGCTCCGGCGGCCGTGCGGCTGTTGACGCTGCTTGAGATGCTCTACGGCTCGGGCCTGCGTGCGACCGAGCTCGTTTCCCTGCCGGTTTCCGCTGTCCCGCGCGACGCACCCTTCCTGACGGTTACCGGTAAGGGCGGCCATGCCCGCATGGTACCGGTCAGCCAGCGGGCGGGCAGGGCGCTGAAACGATGGCTGGCGCTGAGGCCGGTGGAATCGCCGTGGCTGTTCCCGTCACGCACTGGCCATATCTCGCGTGTGCGGCTGTTCCAGCTGCTCAAGGGCCTCGCCGTTCGCGCGGACCTGCCTCCGGAGAAGCTCAGCCCGCATGTCCTGCGGCATGCGTTTGCCACCCATTTGCTCGAAGGCGGGGCGGATTTGCGCGCCCTACAGACGCTGCTCGGTCATGCCGATATCTCGACCACGCAAATCTACACCCATGTCGATGCGGCGCGGCTGGTAAAGCTGGTCAACGAGCGGCACCCGCTTGCGCGCGGGCGGAGTTCGGACTAGCGCGAGCGGATGATTTCCTACCTCGAATTCGAGAAGCCGGTTGCCGAGCTGGACCAGCGCATTACCGAACTGCGCAATGCAGCCGAAGGCGATGACGTCGATATCTCGAACGAACTCCAGCGGCTCGAGCTCAAGAGCGCCAACCTGCTCGCGAGCACTTACGAATCGCTCAGCCCGTGGCAGAAAACGCAGGTCGCGCGGCATCCCTCGCGGCCGCATTTCCGCGATTATGTCGAGCAGGCCTTCGAAGAGTTCGTCCCGCTGGGCGGCGACCGCTGCTATGGCGACGACGAGGCGATCCTCGGCGGCTTCGCCAAGCTCGACGGGCGCAAGGTCGTGCTGATCGGCCATGAGAAGGGCAACGACACCGCCAGCCGGATCCGCCACAATTTCGGCATGGGCAAGCCCGAAGGCTATCGCAAGGCGATCCGGCTGATGGAAATGGCCGGGCGGTTCGGCCTGCCGGTGGTGACGCTGGTGGATACATCGGGCGCCTTTCCCGGTGTCGAGGCGGAAGAACGCGGCCAGGCGGAAGCCATTGCACGCTCGACCGAGGCCTGTCTTGCGCTGCCGGTTCCGATGGTCGCGGCGATCGTGGGCGAGGGCGGATCGGGCGGTGCGGTCGCGCTGGCCAGCGCCGAACGCGTCCTGATGATGGAGCACGCGGTCTATTCGGTGATTTCGCCCGAAGGTTGCGCCTCGATCCTGTGGCGCACGGCCGAGAAGGCGCCCGATGCCGCAGAGGCGATGAAGGTCACCGCGCAGGACCTCGCCAAGCTCGGCGTGATCGACCGGATCGTGCCCGAGCCCGTCGGGGGAGCCCATCGCGATCCGCGGCTTGCCGCAGAGACGCTTGGTTCTGCGATCGCCGAGGAGCTCGACATGCTGTCGCGCCATGCACCTCACGAGCTGAAGCGCTTGCGCGAGGAACGATTCCTGGCACTGGCGGGCTGAATTCGGCTCGCACCCGGACCGGGAACAAAACCCGCGCCTCTCAGGTTCTCCGATGCACAAATGATCATCGCCGTGCGGGTCGCATGACGTCGGCGCGCACGAGCCCGTCAGGCGGGGAGAATCCACTATGTCGCGCATCAAACTGGCAGCCGCAACGTCCG
>JBFOLW010000156.1:0-2059 GCA_040830305.1 Erythrobacter sp. | reverse complement strand
TGCGACCGGATGTAGCGGTTGCGGTACCAATCGGCCTTGCCGTTCTGCAGCCGGACGCCGTGGACCATCCCGTCGCCGACGAACCAATGATGCCCCTTGGTGCCATTGCCATAGGGGTTCGGTCCGATCCGGACGTAGCGCCCGTCGAGCTGGGGCGGGATGGCACCGGTCACCTCGAGACCTTCGAGCGTGAATTCCTCTGCAAGCGGCGAGGGGACACCGCGCAGGAAGGGATTCTTGTCCGCACCGGGCAGCCGTGCCCGATTGATCGTCGACACCGCCTGGATCGCGGGAGTGACTGCCTTGCGGATGGTTTTCTCGATGACGCTTGCCATGACCGACTCGCTCCGGTTAAAGTGAACGCCGTTAACATAAAGGTCATGGTAACAGTGTCAACATCGCCCGCCACCTATCATCACGGCAACCTGCGAGACGCCTTGCTAGCCGCCGGACTGGAGGCACTTGAGGGTCCCGAAGGCAAGGCGCCTTCGCTGCGCGAACTGGCGCGTGCGGTGGGAGTATCCCCGACCGCCGTCTATCGCCACTTTCCCGACAAGCACGCGCTCGACCAGGCGCTGGCGAACGAGGGCCTGAAGCTGCTCGGGCACGAACAGGCGGCGGCCGCACGAAAGGTAGGCGGCGGAGCGGCAGGTTTTGCCGAAACGGGGCGCACCTACGTTCGCTTTGCTCTCGCCCATCCCGCACTTTTCCGCCTGATGTTCACGCAGGGCAGACCTGCCGATGGCAGCAAGAAGCCCGATGAAGCGCGCGCCTTGCTGACCGCCAATACGCAAGCGCTGGCGAGCGATCCCGAACGCGCGGAAATCCTTGCCCTGCAGGCCTGGTCGATCGCGCATGGCATCGCGATGCTCATGCTCGACGGGCGTATTCCAGCGGAAGATGCGCTGATCGAGCAAATGCTCGATACCAAGAGCCTGTTCCCCTGATCAGGGCAGCAGGAGCGAGGAATCGCCATAGCTGTAGAACCGGTACTCGTTCGCGATAGCGTGTTCGTAGGTTTCCATGATCCGTTCGCGTCCGATAAGCGCGCTCACCAGCATCATGAGTGTCGACTTTGGCAGGTGGAAGTTGGTCATCAACCCGTCGACCGCGCGGAAATCGTATCCTGGGGTAATGAAAATGGAGGTGTCGCCGGCAAAGGAACGGATCACGCCATCCTCGCCCGTAGCGCTCTCGAGCAGCCGCAGGCTGGTGGTGCCGACCGCGATCACCCTTCCCCCGGCAGCGCGCGCAGCGTTGAGCCGCTCGGCAACCTCGGGCTCGATGCGGCCCCATTCGGCATGCATCGCGTGGTCGTCGGTATCGTCGGCCTTAACTGGCAGGAAGGTTCCCGCGCCGACATGCAGCGTCAGCGTTTCGCGCGCGACCCCTGCCTCATCCAAAGCGGCGATCAATTCGGGCGTAAAATGCAAGGCTGCCGTCGGTGCCGCAACCGCTCCGTCCTCGGCCGCGAACATGGTCTGGTAATCCTCACGGTCCTGTTCGTCTGTCGCGCGTTTGCCCGCGATGTAGGGTGGTAATGGCATGCGTCCTGCGCGTTCCAGCAGCACCTCGACCGGCTCGTCACCTTCGAAGAACAGCACGAAACTGCCGTCGGCCAATCGCTCTTCGGCGATCGCGGTGACGCCGCCTCCGAACTCAGCAACGTCGCCGATCCGCAGGCGCTTGGCATTGCGCACGAAGGCTTGCCAGCGGCGCAGGTCGATACGCTTGTGGAGTGTCGCCCCGATCTTCGCCTCGCCCCGGCGCCCTTCGAGCTGCGCGGGAATGACCCGGGTGTCGTTGAAGACCAGCACATCGCCCGCTCGCAGCAGTTGCGGCAGGTCGCGCACACCGCGATCCTCGAACGGGCCCTCGCCCCGCACCACCAGCATGCGCGCGGCATCGCGCGGGCGCGCCGGACGCAGCGCGATCCGTTCGGGGGGGAGCGTGAAATCGAAAAGGTCGACCTTCATGACCCGCGCCGCTTAAGCGCGCTGCCCGAAAGGCGCAAACGCTATTCCGAAATCGGCGCGTTGAGATCGTCGACGCTGATCTC
>JBFOLW010000155.1:0-2535 GCA_040830305.1 Erythrobacter sp. | reverse complement strand
CCATGGTCTGCCCAAGCTTTCTTGGCAAGACGGGAATTCTTGTTAGCGTGATCGCATGACCGAAGCGCCCCAGACCGACCCCGTGCTCGCCGGCTTCCGCAAGAGCATCGACAATATCGATGCCGCGCTGATCCACATGCTTGCCGAACGCTTCCGGATCACGCAGGCGGTCGGCGAATACAAGGCCAAGGTCACCCTGCCGCCGGCCGATCCCGCAAGAGAACAGCACCAGATCGCGCGGCTGCGCAGGCTGGCGGAGGAGAGCGAGCTCGATCCGGAATTCAGCGAGAAGTTCCTGCGCTTCATTATCGACGAAGTGATCCGCCACCACGAGCGGGCCGCGCGACGTTAAGCCCCCTCAGGACGGGCTGCGGGGCAATTTCAGCTTGACCAGCAGCCCGCCCAGATCCTCGCTTTCACCGAGTTCGACCGCGCCGCCGTAGATCTCGACCACATCGCGCACGATTGCAAGGCCGAGGCCGGTGCCCGGTTTGCCAGTATCGAGCCGCGCACCGCGGGCGAATATGCGCGTCCGTTCGGTTTCGGGAATACCCGCTCCATCGTCCTCGACCCAGATGGTGCAAAGGTCTTCGGTTCGGTCCGCATCGATGGTCACGAACACACTCCCGCCACCATACTTGGCCGCATTCTCGATCAGGTTGCCAAGGATCTCGTCGAGGTCCTGGCGCTCGATCACTACGGTCGCGGCGCGATTGCCGTCGAGATCGAAGCGTGTCTCTTCGTAGATTCGCGTCACTGCACGCAGCACGCTTTCCGCGCTTGGCCAGACTTCGGCGCGCGAATGGCCGCTTGCGCGCCTGCCGACCGCACGGGCGCGCGCAAGATGGTGTTCCACATGCCGCTGCATCGTCTTGGTCTCGCGAAACACCAGATCAGCCAGCTTCGGATCGCGCGCAGTCGCCGCATTTGTGAGCACGGTCAGCGGAGTCTTGAGTGCATGCGCGAGGTTGCCCGCGTGGGTACGCGCTTCCTCGGCCTGCTGCTCGGTATGCGCGAGCAGCGCATTGATCTCCTCCACTAGCGGTTCGACCTCAAGCGGTAGCGGCTCGGTGATCCGGTTGGTTCCCTGGCTGCGCATGGCCTGGATCGCGTTGCGTACGCGGCGCAAAGGCGACAGACCGTACCAGCTCTGCAGGATCGCCAGCGTCATGAGACCCAGGGCAAGCGCCGCAAAGCTCCATACGAGGATCGAGCGGATGCGGCTGATCTGGAAGTCGAGCTCGCCCCGCGCCGAGGCTACGGCGAAGGTCCAGCGCGTGTCGCTGTCGGGCAGGATGACGGTGCGTTCCACGATGCGCAGCGGTTCATCCTCGAATTGGTAGGAATCGTAGAAATGCGGCTCGTTGTCGATATGGTCGCCTTCGATCTCGAGGCTGCGGTCCCACAGGCTGCGGCTGGGGAAGGGTTGGTGCCCCTCGCCCGTGATCTGCCAGTAGACGCCGCTATTGGGCTCGAGGAACCGCTGGTCGCCAAGCGAGCGGTAGAGCTGCACGTCGCCGAAACTGTCGATCTCGGCCGAGGCGATAAGCGCGGTTTGAACGTATTCGAGCTGCTCGTCGAAATTGTCCTGGACCAGCCGCACGAGCGTGCGGTCGAGCGCAAAACCGCCGCCCAGCAGCAGCACGCCGATCCACAATGCGGCGATTGCGATCATCCGCCGCGCAAGACTGCGCTTGGCCGGCGGCGTGGCAAGGGTAACCGGATCGCCGGCGGGCGCAGCGGCGGGCTGGCCGTCGCCGACCGCCGCCGCCTCGCCGGAAGGGCCCTCAGGCGCGCGGCTGGTCGGCGGGGTCGTCGAGGCTGTACCCAAGTCCACGGATCGTCGTGATCACTTCCGCACCCAGCTTCTTGCGGATACGGGTGACGAAGACCTCGATCGTGTTCGAATCGCGGTCGAAATCCTGATCGTAAATATGCTCGATCAGTTCGGTGCGGCTAACCACCTTGCCCTTGTGGTGCATGAGGTAGCTCAGCAACTTGTATTCCTGCGCGGTCAGCTTGACCGGCTCGCCCTTCAGCGTGACGCGGCCCGAACGCGTGTCGAGACGCACGTCTCCGGCAGTGAGCTCGCTCGACGTATTGCCCGATGCACGGCGGATCAGTGCGCGTAGCCGGGCGATCAGTTCCTCGGTCTGGAACGGCTTGGCGAGATAATCGTCCGCGCCCGCATCGAGCCCGGCAACCTTGTCAGACCAGCTGTCGCGCGCGGTCAGCACCAGGACGGGGAACTTGCGGCCTTCCTTGCGCCACATGCCGAGCACGGTCAGCCCATCGATTTCCGGAAGGCCGAGATCGAGGATCACTGCATCGTAATCCTCGGAGCTACCGAGAAAGTGGCCGTCCTCGCCATCGGTGGACAAGTCCACCGCATACCCGTTCTGTTCGAGCGTCGATTTGAGTTGCTGGCCCAGCGTGGGCTCGTCCTCGACGATCAGGATCCTCATGAATGTCCGTCCTTGAATGATTTGTGACGCGTTTCGTTCATGAAGATGAACGCGTCAACCTGAACGGGGT
>JBFOLW010000154.1:0-6079 GCA_040830305.1 Erythrobacter sp. | reverse complement strand
GCCCAGGGCGAGGTGGCTCCGGCGATGCTGGCGCAGGTCGCCAGCATGGCTCGCAATCTGCTCGCGCGATAGCGCTGTGCTTGACCGGCTGGCGTTTTCGCGCCAGCCAGCCTCGCAATGGAACATTACGACGTCGTCATCGTGGGATCGGGGCATGGCGGTGCCCAGGCCGCTATCGCCCTGAGGCAGAACGGCCATGAGGGCTCGATCCTCATGGTCAGCCGCGATCGCAACCCGCCCTACGAACGCCCGCCGCTGTCCAAGGAATACCTTGCCGGCGAAAAGCCGTTCGAGCGCATCCAGATCCGTCCCGAGCAATTCTGGGCCGACAAGGGCGTCGAGCTCCGGCTGGGCCGCAATGTCAACGAGGTCGACCCGGTGGCGCGCGAGCTGGCGCTGTCGGACGATACGCGCCTTTCCTATCGCAAGCTGATCTGGGCCGGCGGCGGCGATGCGCGGCGGCTGTCCTGCCCCGGCAGCGACCTGGCCGGTATCCACTATGTCCGCTCGCGTCGCGATGTCGATACGCTCAGGGACGAGCTGGCCGCAGGCGCTAGGCGTGCAGTCATCGTCGGGGCGGGGTATATCGGGCTCGAAGCGGCTGCGGTCCTGCGCAAACTGGGCTGCGAGGTTACGGTGGTCGAGACGCTCGATCGCGTGCTTGCACGTGTCGCCGGGCCCGAACTGTCCGATTTCTATGCCGCCTACCACCGCGAACAGGGTGTCGACCTGCGGCTTTCGACCGGTATCGAAACGATCGCGGGCGAAGATGGCCGCATAACCGAAGTGCTGACCGACAGCGGCGAGAAGATCGCCTGCGACGTCATTATCGCCGGGATCGGCATCGTGCCCGCCGTGGGCCCGCTGATCGCAGCAGGCGCGGCGGGTTCGAACGGGGTCGATGTCGACAGCTACGGCCGGACCACGCTGGACGATATCTATGCGATCGGCGACTGTGCCAGCCACGCCAACCCCTACGCCGACAATGCAGTGATCCGCCTGGAATCGGTTCAGAACGCCAATGATATGGCGACCTGCGCGGCCAAGGCGATCATGGGCGACAAGCAGGATTACGACGCGGTGCCGTGGTTCTGGTCGAACCAGTACGATCTCCGCCTGCAAACCGTGGGCATTTCGATCGGCTACGATGCGACCGTGCTGCGCGGCGATCCGGCGGCGAAGAAGTTCAGCGTGGTCTACCTCAAGGAAGGCCGCGTGATCGCGCTCGATTGCGTCAACAATACCAAGGATTATGTCCAGGGCCGCAAGCTGGTGATGGACCGCGCCGAGATCGATCCCGGCCTGCTGGCCGATGCGGAGGTCCAGCTCAAGGAGATGCGTTGAGCCGCATCCGCGCCCATCGCGCAGCCTCGGCAACGGTTGGGTCCGGGTCCTCACACAGCGCCGTTACGATCGGCTCCAGCGCGGCCGAGCCGCTG
This sequence comes from Erythrobacter sp., assembly GCA_040830305.1. GTDB lineage: Bacteria > Pseudomonadota > Alphaproteobacteria > Sphingomonadales > Sphingomonadaceae > Qipengyuania. The sequence continues at coordinate 4,640 of JBFOLW010000154.1, read as the reverse complement.
TTGCCTGCCGCATAAAGGCAGTTGCGCACGAAGCGGTCGCGCCCGATCCGCTTGATCGGCGATCCGGAAAAGAACTGGCGGAAGCCCGCATCGTCGAATTGCAGGAATGCGCCGAGGTCGGGAGCGATCAGCTCTTCGCGGGGCGCGAGCTTCATGTGCCGGTGTGCAGTATCGGCGAACTTGTTCCACGGGCAAACCGCAAGGCAATCGTCGCAACCGTAGATGCGGTTGCCCAGCGCTACCCGGAACTCCTCCGGAATCGGTCCCTTGTGCTCGATCGTGAGGTAGGAAATGCAACGCCGCGCATCGAGCTGGTAGGGCTGCGGGAAGGCATCGGTGGGGCAGGCGGTCTGGCACGCCGTGCATGATCCGCAGCGGTCGCGGCCCGCCGTATCGGGCGCGAAATCGAGCGTGGTGTAGATCGCGCCGAGGAACAGCCAGCTGCCGTGCTCGCGGCTGACGAGATTGGTGTGCTTGCCTTGCCAGCCGATCCCCGCTGCCTCGCCCAGCGGCTTCTCCATCACCGGCGCGGTGTCGACGAAGACCTTGAGCTCGCTTTGCGGCTCGCGCGCGATCAGCCAGCGCGCCAGCGCCTTGAGCGCCTTCTTGACCACATCGTGATAGTCGCGCCCGTGCGCATAGACCGAAATGCGGGCCTTCTCCGGGGCCTCATCCAGCGCCAGCGGATCGACATCGGGTGCGTAGCTCATGCCCAGCGCGATTACGCTTTTTGCCTCGGGCCACAGCCCCTGCGGCGAGGCGCGCTGGACCTTGCGATCCTCCATCCACTGCATCGAGCCGTGGCGTCCCCTGCCGAGATACTCCTCCAGCCGCGCAGCGCGCTGCGGGTCCGGAGCGGCAGGCGCGAAGCCGCAGGCAGCGAAACCAAGCCGCTCCGCCTCCTCGCGCAAGTCCACCTGCAACCCAGAATTAACCACGCTTGCGTGTGCTCCTGTTCACTGCCAGCCCTTAGGCATGCGCCCATGCTTACCGAGACCGGCACCATGACGCGACCCTCCACAGCCGGGCCCCGCCCGCTCGCTATCGAGGCTCGCGGGCTGGTCAAGCGGTTCGACGGAATACTGGCGGTCGACGGCGTCGACATCGCGGTACCCGAAGGTGCGATCTACGGCATCCTCGGCCCCAATGGCGCAGGCAAGACCACCACCCTGCGTATGCTGTTGGGTATCATCGATCCCGATGCCGGAATACGCCGCGTGTTCGGCAACGACCGTCCGCACGAGGTTGCCAGGCTGATCGGCTACCTTCCCGAGGAACGTGGGCTCTATCCGGCGATGAAATGCGACGAGGCGATCGCCTTCATGGGTGCGCTTCGCGGCCTGCCGCTGGCAGAAGGGAGGGCGCGCGGGCGGGAGCTGCTCGAAGGCCATGGGCTGGGCCATGCGATCGACCGCCAGATTCGCCAGCTGTCCAAGGGCATGGCGCAGACCGTGCAACTGCTCGGCACGCTGGTCCACCGTCCGAAGCTGGTGGTCTTCGACGAACCTTTCAGCGGGCTGGACGCGATCAACCAGGGCAAGCTCGAGGTCATGATCCGCGAGCTGGCGGACCGCGGCACCACCGTGATCTTTTCGACCCACGTCATCCATCATGCCGAGCGACTGTGCGACGAAGTCGCCATTATCGCCGGGGGGAAGGTACCCTATGCCGGGTCGGTCGATGTCGCACGCGACCGCATTCCTGCGCAGGTGCGGCTCGAGACGCGCTCCATCAAGGGTGCCTGGCGTGCGGCGCTTCCCGATGATGCGCGCCATGACCGCAAGGGAGACGAAAGCCATTTCTGGTACTTCCCGATCCCCGATTCGGGGATCGAGGCGCTGCTCAAGCGGCTGATCGAGGGCGAGGCGGGGATCCTGTCGCTGTCGATCGAGCGCGCCGGCCTGCATGACGCATTCGTCGAGATCGCCGGAGAGGCGGCCGCCCGGGCGTTGGAGGAAAATGCCGCCGGGGGAGCAAGCCGATGAGCGAGACCACCCGCCTTTCGCGTTTCGAGGCGGCGCGGGTCGTCGCACGCCGCGATTTCCACGCCATCCTGTTCAGCCGGGCCTTTCTCTTCTTCCTGCTAGGTCCGCTGTTCCCGATCCTGATTGGCGCGCTAGCCGGTGGAATCGGCGGACAGGTCCAGCGCGATGCATCCACACGACTCGTTGCGATAGCCATGGCCGATGCGAATGCCGAGGCGATGGTCGAAGCGCGCGCAGGTCTTGCGCCGCAGATTGGCCGGGCCCTGCCCGAGCTCGCCATCACCCGGTCGCCCGCCCCGCCCGAAGAGATCCTGCGCGAAACGGGCAGGAACTACGCCGCAGTGGTAAGCGGGACTCCCGCTGCACCGGTGATCACCGCGCCGCAAGAAGCCATCGCGGCGTGGAGCGGCCCGATCGCCATGATCGCCGCACATGCGGCTTCGAGCGAAACGAAAGCCTATCCCGCGGTTGCAGAGCAGCCCGTTGCTACCAGCAGGGCCGCCGAGCGGAGCGAGCGTATCCGCACCGCGCAGGCCGGACAATTGATCCTGTTCCTCCTGATGATGCTCCTCGCCGGCATGGTCCTGTCGAACCTCGTCGAGGAAAAGGCCAACAAGGTCATCGAGGTGCTAGCAGCGGCGATCCCGATGGATGCGGTGTTCCTTGGCAAACTCGTCGCCATGCTGGGTGTCAGCTTCGTCGGCATCGCGGTATGGTCGGCAGTGGGCGGCATCCTCGCCATGGTGGCCGGGAGTGCGTTGCCGCATCTTCCGGAGCCCGCACTCGGCTGGCCACTCTTCGTGAGTTTCGGCATCGTCTATTTTGCGATGGGCTATCTGCTGCTCGGTTCGCTCTTCCTCACTATCGGCGGCATGGCGGCGACCGTGCGCGAAGTGCAGACGCTGTCGATGCCGGTGACCATGGCGCAGTTGCTGGTGTTCTTCCTCGCCGCCTCGTCGATCACGCGACCCGGGTCGCCGATGGAACTGTTCTCTGCCGTCTTCCCGCTCTCTTCGCCCTTCGCCATGCTGGCCCGCGCCGCACAGTCCGAGGCGTTGTGGCCGCATGCATTGGCACTGGCGTGGCAGGCACTGTGCGTGGTGATCTTTGTGCGAGCCGGCGCAACGATATTCCGCAGGCGAGTTATGAAATCGGGCAAGGCCGGGCGCGCGGTGAAAGCAGAGAGCAGCGTCACCAAGCCCATCTAGCGAACAGTCTCGGAACTCTCCTTTCACGCGGGCCGCACCAAGTTGGGTGGCGATTTGCAACGCACTATTGACACGCCTGTCAGTTAGGGCAGGATGTCGCCTCAAAAGGGAGAGCGAATGGACGGATTCGCTCCCGCGAGGAGAGAGACATGGCCACTGCTGCAATCGAACGCCCCCAATGCCGCACTTCGCCCACGGCCTACGAGGCGCTGAAAAAGCATTTCGAAGAGCATCCCGAGCACAAGCTCGAGCATCCGCATAAATGGGACGTCAGTCGCAGCGACATCTATGCGCAAAACACCTGGCACCCGATCTTCCGGGAGATGCGCGAGGCAGGACCGCTGCACTATATCCCCGAGAGCCCCTTCGGCCCCTATTGGGCGGTGGTCGGTCACAAGGCGATCCAGCATATCGAGGCCTTGCCCGATACCTTTTCGTCCAGCTGGGAACACGGCGGGATCACCATCCTCAACCGCCTGACCGAGGAGGAACTGAAGGAAGCGGGCATCGAAGAACAACGCGAACTGCCGATGTTCATAGCCATGGACCGCCCTCAGCACACCGGTCAGAGGCGGACCGTCGCACCCAAGTTCACGCCCAGCGGTATGGCCGAGATGGAAGGCGAAATTCGGCAGCGCACCGGTGAGTTGCTCGATTCGCTGCCGCGCGGAGAGGTGTTCGACTGGGTCGACAAGGTCTCGATCGAGCTGACCACGGGGATGCTGGCCATCCTGTTCGGTTTCCCGTGGGAAGATCGCCGCCTGCTGACTTTCTGGTCCGACTGGTCGGGCGATACCGAACTCGCCACCGTGCGCGATCTCGACGAGATGCGCTGGGGCTTCCTCCATGAAATGGCGGCCTATTTCCAGTCGCTGTGGATCGAACGCACGCATGACAAGGAACCCGGCGATGATCTCATATCGATGATGATCCACTCGGACGCGATGAACCAGATGAGCCCGCAGGAATTCATGGGCAATCTGATCCTTCTGATCGTGGGCGGCAACGACACGACTCGCAATTCGATGAGCGGCATCATCTACCAGCTCGACAAGAACCCCGAGCAGCGCAAGTTGTTCGAACAGCAGCCCGATCTGATTCCGAATGCGGTGCAGGAAATCCTGCGGATGCAGACCCCGCTCGCGCATATGCGTCGGACCTGCACCGAAGACACCGAGGTGTTCGGCCAGACGATCAAGAAGGGCGACAAGGTCGTGCTCTGGTACCTCTCCGCCAATCGCGACGAGGAAGTGTTCCAGAATCCCGACAAGCTCGACATCCAGCGCGAGAATGCACGCCGCCACATCGCCTTCGGCTATGGCATCCACCGCTGCGTGGGCGCCCGCTTGGCCGAGCTGCAACTGCGGGTCTTACTCGAGGAGCTGCACAAGCGCCGGATGCGCGTGCATGTCGCCGGCGATATCGAGCGCGTACGCGCGAACTTCGT
>JBFOLW010000153.1:0-9152 GCA_040830305.1 Erythrobacter sp. | reverse complement strand
TGCTCTCCTTGGGCTCAGCCGTTTGCGATCCGCTCTTTGAGCAGCTGGCTGGCACGGAAGGTCATCACGCGGCGCGGCGTGATCGGCACTTCGACCCCGGTCTTGGGGTTGCGCCCGACGCGTTCCTTCTTGTCGCGCAGGACGAAGCTGCCGAAACCGGAAATCTTGACGTTCTCGCCTTCTGCCAGCGCATCCGACATCCGGGCGAGGATTGCTTCGACCATGTCGAGCGAATCTGCGCGGCTGAGACCCATCTTCCGATTGATCGTTTCGGCCAGGTCGGCCCTGGTGAGCGTACCCACTGAGCGCATCACTTCCATCCTATCCTTCCCCCAGATACGACCCTGAGCGAAATGGTAGTCCTCTTCGAACTAACCCAAGCAATAGAGACATTTGCGCGTTTCCGCAACGCCGGACCCAGTGTTTTTACGAGGTCTTACATCCGGGCTAGCGATGCACCCCAGGTAAAGCCGCCACCCATCGCCTCGAACATGACCAGGTCGCCGGGCTTGATCCGGCCGTCGCGCATTGCCGTATCGAAAGCCAGCGGGACCGATGCGGCCGAGGTGTTGGCATGCCGGTCGACCGTCACGACGACCTTTTCGGCTGGCAGGCCGAGCTTGCGCGCGGTCGCATCGAGGATGCGGGCATTGGCCTGGTGCGGCACCACCCAGTCGATGTCGGCGGCGCTCTTGCCGGTGTCGGCCAGCACTTCCTTGAGCACGTCGGCAAGGTTCACCACCGCGTGGCGAAAGACTTCGCGCCCCTTCATCCGGAGGTGGCCCACGGTACCGGTGGTCGACGGGCCGCCGTCGACATAGAGCATGTCCTTGTGCGCGCCTTCGGCATGAAGCCGGCTGGCAAGGATGCCGGGGCCGTCTTCGGCTACGTCCCGTGCCTCGAGCACGACCGCGCCCGCACCGTCGCCGAACAGCACGCAGGTGGTGCGATCGTCCCAGTCAAGAATGCGGCTGAAGGTCTCCGAACCGATGACCAGTGCTTTCGAGGCCATTCCCGTGCGCAGCAGCGAATCGGCAGTCGCCAGCGCGTAGAGGAAGCCCGAACACACGGCCTGGACGTCGAACGCAATGCCGCCGCCGCAGCCAAGTGCGGCCTGCACCTGCGTGGCGGTGGCGGGAAATGTATGGTCGGGGGTGGCGGTCGCGAGGATGATCAACCCGATCTCGCTGCCATCGACCCCGGCAGCATCCAGCGCCTCGCGCGAAGCTTCGATGGCAAGGCTCGAAGTCGTCTCGCCCTCGCCCGCTATATGACGCTGCCGGATCCCCGTGCGCTCGACGATCCATTCGTCGCTGGTATCGACCTTATCGGCCAGTTCGGCATTTGTGACGCAATTGCGGGGCAGCGCCGAGCCCGTACCGGTGATGACCGCGCGGATCATTTTGCCGCCACGCCGGCGGCTTCGATCGCGCCGAGATCCTGCTTGATACGATTGGTGATATCGTCCTCCAGCAGTCGCGCAGCCACTTCCACCGCGTTCGCCACGCCCTTGGCGTTGGCGCTGCCATGGCTCTTCACCACGACACCGTTGAGCCCGAGGAAAACCGCGCCATTATGGTTGTTCGGATCGAGATGGTGCTTGAGCAGTTCGGTGGCCGGACGCGAGACAAGGAAGCCGATCTTCGAGCGCAGCGAGCTGGTAAAGGCATTGCGCAGCAGGTCGGTGACGAAGCGCGCGGCCCCCTCGATCGCCTTGAGCGCGATATTGCCCGAGAAACCGTCGCACACGACGACGTCGCATTCGCCCCGGTTGATCTTGTCGGCTTCGAGATAGCCTTCGAAATCCATCGCGAGGCCGGTGGCGGCGCGCAGGATTTCGGCGGCGGCCTGGATGTCCTCGGTACCCTTGGTTTCTTCGGTACCGATATTGAGCAACCGCGTGCGGGGACGTTCGCGCCCTGTCACGATCCGCGAATAGGCGGCGCCCATGATCGCGAACTGCACGAGGTTGCGCGCGTCGCATTCGCGATTCGCGCCGAGGTCGAGCATGACCACGTCATCGTCCGACAGCGTCGGAAGCAGCGCGGCGAGCGCGGGACGGTCGAGCCCGGGCATGGTGCGCAACGCGAGCTTGCTCATCGCCATCAGCGCACCGGTATTGCCGGCGGAGACTGCGGCGCCCGCGTCGCCCTGTTTCACCGCATTGACCGCAAGGCCCATGCTGGTGGTCTTGGCGCGGCGCAACGCGCGGCTCGGCAGCTCCTCGCCGCCGACCACGTCGGTGCAATGCAGGATCTCGGATGCCCCGGCCATGCCGGGATGCGATTCGAGCGCAGCCTTGATGCGCGTTTCGTCGCCCACCAGCAGGAATTTGAACTTGTCGTGACGGCGACGGGCCATGGCGGCACCGTCGACCATCACGCGCACGCCCTCGTCCCCGCCCATCGCGTCAACAGCGATACGCGGCAGGCTCATGCGCAAACTCCGGCTTGACTGACGGTCTTAGAGACCGACGGCGATGATTTCGCGCCCGTTGTAGTATCCGCAGTGCGGGCACAGGTTGTGCGGACGCTTGAGTTCACCGCAGTTCGAGCACTCGTGATGAGCTTCGACCTTAAGCGAATCGTGTGCACGGCGGTTGCCGCGACGGTGGGGCGATACTTTCCTCTTGGGGACGGCCATGGCGGCACCTGTTCCTCAAACAATTACAATCAATTTCGGTGGCCGCCCTAGGGGAAGGTCCGGCACGCCGCAAGAGCGCGTGAACCCGAATATCCCGACCGTGGCGGTGAAGGCGCGCGCTATAGCGAATTTCGCGGGGGATGCAACCCGTGTCGCCGGGTGGCCGGCGTTGCACGGCGGGTGGCTTCGCCCTAGCACTCGAAATGGGTCGCAGGACACACAATCGCAAGGGAGGGATCGCATGGGAATCATTCTGCCGGTAACGCTGACCGCCGCCGCTGCAGCCGCCATCATCAATATCTGGCTCAGCATGAGGGTCGGGCAATTGCGCCAGGCGACCAGGACCGTGCATGGCGACGATGGCGGTGGCCCGCTGACGCGCCGCATGCGCGCGCAGCTCAATTTCGTCGAGAACACACCATTCGTGCTCGTGCTGATCGCGGCGATCGAACTGTCGGGCCGCGGCAATCCCTGGCTCGCATGGGTGGCCGGAATCTACATGCTCGGCCGCGTCGCGCACGGCTTCGGCATGGACGGCGAAACCGCCACGAAGCCGCGTATGATCGGGGTGATCATTTCCATGCTGACATTGCTCGGCCTGGCGATCGTGGCGACGCTGATCGCGATGGGCGTGATGTAGGGGGGAGGAATCTTTGTTGCGTGCGCCTTCGACATCGGTCGAAGGCTTGCTGTACCGTCCCGCTCCCCCACCCGGCCACCCATAGAATACCGTGCCGTGGGTGGTCGGGTGGGGGAGCGGGACAGCTCAGCCAAGGGAAGCGCAAATGCGCTTCACGCACGCATCAAGACAACGCGTAATCGCTCACGAAGGCGTTGGTCTTGCGTTCCTGCCCGAAGGTGCTTGTCGGGCCGTGGCCGGGGATGAAAGTGACATCGTCGCCCAGCGGCCAGAGTTTCTGCGTGATCGCGTCGATCAAATCCTGATGGTTGCCCATCGGGAAGTCGGTCCGCCCGATACTCCCCTGGAACAATACGTCGCCGACAATCGCGAATTTGCTCGGCCGGTGGAAGAACACCACGTGACCGGGCGTGTGGCCGGGACAGTGGATGACCTCCAGCGTCAGCTCGCCCACGGTGACCGTGTCGCCATCCTCGAGCCAGCGATCGGGTTCGAACACCTGCCCGTTGACGCCGTACTTGCGCCCGTCCTCGTCGAGGCGGCTGATCCAGAAGCGGTCGGCCTCGTGCGGGCCCTCGATCTTCAGCCCCAATTCCTTGGCCAGCACGCCCGCCTCGCCGCAATGATCGATATGGCCGTGCGTGATCAGGATCTTTTCCAGTTCCACCCCGGTCTTCGCGACCGCCACCTTGAGCTTGTCGAGATCGCCGCCCGGATCGATCAGCGCGCCCTTGTTGGTCGCGGTGCACCAGACCAGCGAGCAGTTCTGCTGCAGCGGGGTGACGGGGACGATGCCGGCCTTCATCGGCGGCGTGGCGGGTGCTTGCGTGCTGTCGGTCATTGACTGGGAAAATGGTCGGCTTCTTGATCGAAAACAAGGAGCAACTGACACAGGATGCTAAGACGGCGGGAAAGGAGAAGATGGATGAAAACCACCACAGCTTTTCTGGCGGTCATGCTCCCGCTGGCGGCATGCCAGACCGACGGCGCCGAGCCTGCCCCGGCGGCGCGCGCGCCGACAACCGGTGAAGAGGCGGTACCGACCTATGTCACGGCAATCTGCGGCGAGTGCCACGCGGTGACCGACAACGCCGTCTCGCCCAACCCGCAGGAGCCCGGCTTTGCCGATATCGCCAACAGCCCTGGCGTAACGCGCGAGACGCTCGTCACCTTCCTGTCGGATGCGCACAATTACCCGATGCAGATGGATGTCGATTTGGTGGAAGAGGATATCGAGGTGATCGCCGACTACATGCTGACGCTGCAGTCGGGGGACTACATCAAGCGGCCGGGGTAAGGGCTCAGTCGGCCTCGCCGCGCAGGATTTCCAGCCGGTTGGGCGGCGCGTCTGTGCTGAAGAAGTCGGGGATAGTGCTTGCGGTCCTGCGCGAGCGGCCAAGCCACTCGACTTTCCACTCGGTGATACGCTCTTGCGTCACGTGCTCGAAAACGCCCGGCCGGGGTTCGTTGATATGCTCGCGTTGGAGCACCAGGACCAGCGGGTTCTCGGCACCCTCCCTCGCCTGCGAGAAAGCCAGTGCGTCCGGATAGTTGTCGAATGCGTAACAGTAGTCGCTGCCATCGCATTCATCGGGCGCGCCGCGTTCGGGGTGCGACCACACCCGATACTCCAGAACTTCGTCCCAAACATATCCGCCGCCCGACTTCGTCGAAGCGGGATACGAGCCGACCTTGGCCGGATCGAGAGCCGGGGGGTATGCCGGTTTGGTGCCATCATCGACCGATCCCCCGGCGCTCGAGCGAAACCATCTGGCCACTTTCCCGATCAGCTTAGTCACACCCGCCCCCCTTTCCACACTACGCGCCCGATCACCTCGACCTCGTCGCGCGCGAGGTCGATCGGGGCGTAGCTGTCGTTGGCGCTGATCAGCGTGATGCGGCCGGGCGCGCTGGCCTGGACCTGTTTGACGTGGAGCGCGTCGCCGATGCGCACGACGTGGATGCCCTCGCCCGAACGCTTGTTGCGGTCGACGAAGATCTCGTCGCCGCTGCGCAATGTCGGCTCCATGCTGTCTCCCTCGACCCGGATCGCGGTGAGGTCGGCGCCGTCGAGACCCATTTCGCGCAGCCAGCGGCGGCTGAAGCGGAAGCTGCCGAAGGATATTTCCTCCGCCGAGAACGCGCCCGGTCCCGCCGAGGCATCCAGCGGCAGGCGCGGCACGGCGATGAAATCGTCTGCATCGCGCGGGCGGGCATGGTCGGGATCGGCACCCAGCTCGACCTCGCTCACGCCGAAAAATTCGGCCAGCCGGCGGCGGTCGGCCTCCTCCAGCTTGCGCGGGCTGCCCTTGCGGACGAACTGCTGCAAATAGCTGGGATTGCGACCCAACATCGCCGAGAGCGAGGCAAGGCTCGTGCGCCCCGCCTCGGCCAGCTCGACCAGCCGTGCGCGCTCGGGGGTCATGACGTCACCCATGTTGGCACCTCCTGCCATCCAACCCGCACTGAAAAAAACGAGCCACAAAGCCCCGCATGCGAGAAAATTCCTATAGCATAGGATTTTTCCTAGACAAGTAGGATCTCGATTGGAACATAAACGGAACGAATGCAGCGATTCGCCACTTCCGGCCATCATCAGGGGAGCCCGCCATGCTGATCCGTTCGATCGAAAAATTTCTCCGCCAGCACGAGATGGCGGCTACGAAATTCGGCCGCCTCGCAGTGCACGACCCGCGCTTCGTGCTCAACTTGCGGCTGGGGCGCGAGCCGCGTGCGCCGACCGAGCAGCGCATTCGCGGCTTCATCGCCGGGTTCGAGGCCGCGCGCGATGCAGCTCGCACGCAGGAGACCGCGCATGTCGGATGAGAACACCCCGCCCCGCCCCCCGCGCGCACGCCGCACTGCCGCCGATCGCCTGCGCGCCGCGCTGGCCGACCTCCACCAGCATCGCGGGCAGGTGCTGACGCATACCGAGAAGGCCTGGGCGAGCATCACCTTCGCCGGCACACGCCACAGCCTCGCGATCCTGTTCGCCGGCGACGAGGCGGTCGAGGCAGGCGAGGAATTCGTCGCCGCCCTGCCCGACTACGAATTCGCCATCCCCGGCCAGCTGGTTGCCGATGCGGGCGTGGTCGAGGTCGAACACCGCTTGCCCCCCGAACCGCGGCTGGAGGTCCGATGCGAGCTATTGCTGCTGGAGGAGGGGTAAGGCGAGCGCTGCAGGCGTCTGTTTGCGACGCTTCAAGCTTTACTCAGAAATGGCGGCAATTGGGTGGGAAGCGAATTTCAAATTTGTCGGGCTGAAAGGGTCAACGGAGCAGATCGGACCCTACGACGCTTTCACCAGTGTAGTTGCCTAAACATCCACGATGCGCGAAATGGATTCCTCACTGAAGAAGGGTAGGAAGTGAAGCAGATGGCCGCTTGGCGAGAGCGAATTGGCTTCCGTTTTCCTAGCTCTCGCCGAACTGCTGCGGTTGTAGAGCTCAAGGAAGTGCTGACAATAAAGCCTCATGTATCGGCCATTGTTATCGTGCCTCGTTTCTAAAGCCTCCATGGATCGCTTGAGCTTGAGGCGTGCTTGATCGCCGCGCCCTTCCATCATCAAAATGCGAGCATCGAATGCGTCCATGAAGTCGGGAGGTGTTCGCAGTCGCACTTTGGCATTCTGGAACTCTATCCTCGCCTTCAACGCGTTACTCCTCTTCGCGAAGTAAAGCGCGCGGAAGAGCGAGAGATGACCGAGCGCATTTCTCACCATGTTGAAGACCTATAACCCTATCGTCCTTCGCCAGCAATCGCGCCGCATGGGGCTTCAGCTTGAATTCCGCAACCGGGTCGTCAGCGGAACTACCGCTTTCAGGCAGCCAAAGCTGAAAACGCCCTTCCGCGACCCGATCAGCCCCGCCGGATTACCAGGTTCCGGATCTCGGTCATGTCCTCCATCGCGAACTTGATGCCCTCGCGCCCCAACCCTGAGTCCTTCACCCCGCCATAGGGCATGTGGTCGACGCGGTAGCTGGGGACGTCGTTGATCACCACGCCGCCGACTTCGAGCCGGTCCCAGGCGTCGAACATCTTGAACAGGTCGCGCGTGAAGATGCCCGCCTGCAAGCCGAAGGTCGAGCGGTTCACCTCGGCCAGCGCAGCGTCGAAATCGCCGAACTTCTGCAGGATCGCGAGCGGGCCGAAGGCCTCTTCGTTCAGCGCCTTGGCATCCTTGTGCACGCCTTCGAGCAGCGTCGCCTCGAGCATGTTGCCCTCGCAGCCGCCGCCCGTCAGCAGCGTCGCGCCGCCCTCGACCGCTTCGTCGATCCAGCCCTTGAGACGGCTGGCCTCGCCTTCGGAGATCATCGGGCCGATAAAGGTATCGCGGTCCTTGGGATCGCCTGCGACGAGGCCCTTGGTCTTCTCGACCAGCATGCCCTTGAACCGGTCGTAGACATCCTCGTGGATCAGGATGCGCTGCACACCGATGCAGCTCTGCCCGCTCTGGTAGAAGGCGCCGAAGATGATCCGTTCGAGCGCATCGTCGAGATCGGCGTCGTGGTCGACCACCACCGCGGCATTGCCGCCGAGTTCGAGCACGACCTTCTTCTTGCCGCAGCGTGCCTTCAAGTCCCAGCCGACCGCGGGCGAGCCGGTGAAGCTGAGCAGTTTCAAGCGCTCGTCGACGGTGAACAGGTCCGCCCCGTCGCGACTGGCGGGCAGGATGCTGAACGCACCTTCGGGCAGGTCGGTCTCGGCGAGGATCTCGCCGATGATCAGCGCGCCCAGGGGCGTCTTGCTCGCGGGCTTCATCACGAAGGGGCAGCCGACCGCGATCGCGGGTGAGATCTTGTGCGCGGCGAGGTTGAGCGGGAAGTTGAAGGGCGAGATGAAGCTGCACGGACCCACCGGGTAGCGCTTCCAGATCGACTGGTAGCCCTTCGCGCGCTGCGAGATATCGAGCGGCATGACCTCGCCATACATGCGGGTCGATTCCTCGGCGGCGATCTGGAAGGTGTCGATCAGCCGGGTGACCTCGCCTTCGGAATCGTTGATCGGCTTGCCCGCCTCGACGCACAGCGCATAGGCGAGCTCGTCGAACCGCTCGCGAAACCGCGTGACGCAATGGTCGAGCACGGCCTTGCGCTCGAAGCTCGCCAGCCGCGCCATGGGCTCTGCGGCGCGGACCGCACCCGCGATCGCCTCGTCGATCACCTCGGGGCTGGCCAGAGCGGTGCGGAAGGCGACCTCGCCGGTGAACTTGTCGGTCACCTCCAGGTCGGTGTTGGGCTGCGCCGCCCTGTTGTTGAGGTAGAGCGGGTAGGTGTCCTTGAGCGTGGGCATGGCGTCTCCTTCACCCGGTCAATCTCAGAGCTTTGCGCTCAGTTCCTTGATCTCGTGATTGAGGATGCTGTCGTTTTCCGAATAGTCGACCGGGCAATCGATCAGGTGGACGCCCGGCGTGTCGCGGCAATGAGCGAGCAGGTCGCGCAGGTGGTCGCTGCTCTCGACCCGGTGGCCATGCGCGCCATAGCTTTGCGCATAGGCGACGAAATCGGGATTGCCATAGGTCAGTCCGAAATCGGAAAAGCCCATGTTCGCCTGCTTCCAGCGGATCATGCCATAAGCATCGTCGCGCAGGATCAGCACGGTCAGGTTCAGGCCGAGCCGGACCGCGGTTTCCAGCTCCTGGCTGTTCATCATGAACCCGCCGTCGCCGCAGATCGCCATGACCTTGCGTTCCGGATAGAGCATCGCGCTCATCATCGCCGAGGGCAGACCCGCGCCCATCGTCGCCAGCGCATTGTCGAGCAGCACAGTGTTGGGCTGCGAGGCGCAATAGCAGCGCGCGAACCAGATCTTATAGACCCCGTTGTCGAGGCAGATGATCCCGTCCTCGGGCATGGCGGCGCGCACCTGC
>JBFOLW010000152.1:0-3597 GCA_040830305.1 Erythrobacter sp. | reverse complement strand
CGTCCGAGACGACTTCGTCGAACAGCCGCATCTTGGCAGCGAAATACTCTTCCATATCGGCATGGTAGTCGAGATGGTCGCGGCTGAAATTGGTGAAGCCCGCAGCCAGCACGGGCACACCTTCGTTGCGATATTGCGAGAGGCCGTGGCTCGACGCCTCATAGGCGACATGCGTCACCCCTTCGCGCGCCAGTCCGCTGAGATTCGACAGGAAGGTAACGATGTCGGGCGTGGTCAGCCCGGTCGAGACGCTCTCGTCGGGCGTGGTCACGCCCAGCGTGCCGATGCTTGCCGCGCGTTCGCCCGACATGCGCCAGATCTGGCGCGTCATTTCGACGGTGGAGGTCTTGCCGTTGGTCCCGGTTACCGCGACGATGTTTTCGGGCACTGGCGTGAAATATTGCGCAGCGAGCGCGGCAAAGGCGCGGCGCGGGGTGTCATCGGCGATGTGGACGGCGCCTTCGACCCTTGCCTCGGGCCGCGCGACCACGGCGATTGCACCGCTCTCGACAGCAGCGGGAATAAAGTCCTCGCCATTGACCTGCGAGCCCTGGAACGCGCCGAAAACGGTGCCGGGTGCTACCTTGCGGTTGTCGATCGCAAAGCCCGCGACATTGGCATCGGGATCGGCATTGCAGGAAATCCCCGCGCTTGCGCAGAGCTTGGCCAGCTTCACTTGTTCGCCTCCGGGATCAGCGGCTTGATATCGGAAATGTCGACGTCGCGCGTATCGTCGGGACGCACGCCGATCAACGGGCCGATACGGGGCACGAGACGCCCGACGATGGGTGCAGCGTTCCAGGCGGCAGTCCGCTGATACGAGCTGGCGAGCGTCCCGCGCGGTTCGTCCAGCATGGCTATCACGACATAGCGCGGGCGGTCCATCGGGAAGGCGGCCGCGAAGGTCGAAACGAGCGCGGTCCGGCGGTAGCCAGCACTACCGCCAGGCTTTTCCGCCGAACCGGTCTTACCGCCGACACGATAGCCCGGGGCATCGGCATTCTTGCCGGTGCCATAAATCGAAATCGCGCGCAGGATCTGGCGCATCCGGCTGGATGTCGAGGCCTTGAAGACGCGGCGCCCCTTGGGCGCTTCGCCCGGCCCAAGCTTCCTGAGCGTCGCAGGCCGCCAGATACCGCCATTGACCATCGCGGCATAGGCGCTGGCGAGGTGCAGCGGGGTGACGGCAATGCCGTGGCCATAGCCGACCGTCATCGAGCGCAGGCGCGGCCATTTCTCGCCCGGCCAGATCGGGAAACCCTTGGCCGGAAGCTCGATATAGGGTCGCTCGTTCATGCCGAGATCGATCATGGTGCGGCGCATCCGTTCGGGCCCCAGTTCGTCGACCACACGAGCGGTGACGGTGTTGGAGGAATGGATCAGCGTTTCGACCACGTTGAGGTCGGCCCCCATGTCGTGGCTGTCGCGAATGCTGAACCGCCCGACCTTGACCGGGCTGGCATCCCAGCGACGTCCGAGATTGCGAACCACTCCCGCATCGATCGCTGCGGCGACCGAAAGCGGCTTGAAGGTCGAACCCAACTCATAGACCTGGTTGGTCACGCGATTGAACATCAGGCTTTGCCCGCGCGCATCGATCTTGTTGGGATCGAACTCGGGCAGCGATGCCAGCGCCAGCACCTCGCCCGTATCGACATCGAGGACGATGCCCGCCCCGCCCTGCGCCTGGACCAGCTTCATCCCGCGACGAAGCTCGTCTTCGAGCGCGCCCTGGACGCGCGAGTCGATCGACAATGCCACGGGCGTGCCGCGGGTATTCGGATTGGAGAGCTGCGCATCGAGCACCTGCTCCATCCCGACGCGGCCCTTGCCGTCGGCGGCGACATAGCCAAGCACGTGGGCCGCCATCGAGCCCTGCGGATAGTGGCGATCGTTCTCCATTGGCATTTCGAGCGCGAGCTCGCCGATGTCCTGCACCCGGTTGGCTTCCTCGGGCAAAACCCGGCGGCGGATATACCCCTGCTTGCCCGACGCGAACTGCGCGGCAACCTTCTGCTCGTCCAGATCGGGAAAGATTTGCTTGAGCTTGGCCGCGACAGTGGCGGGATCGCGGACAAGCGGAGCGCCTTCTTCGCCCAGCGCCATGGGATTGAACCACAAGGCATAGGCCGGGAATGCGCGGGCGAGCGGGACACCGTTGCGATCGGTGATCTCGCCACGCGGCGGGAGCAAGGCCTCTTCGAGCGAGGTGCCCCGCATTCCGTGATCGGCCATGCCGAGATAACCGATGCGCACCAGCGCCATCAGCGCGACGAAGGCAAAGCCCAGCGCAATCCACAGGATCCGCCAGCGCGCGAGTGCGAGCGAGTGGTGGCGAATGGTGACGAGTTGGACCCGGCCCGAGGCGACCGCCATGCTCACTGCCCCGTGACCGCTCCTGCCCGCGCCTAGGTCGGGGCCGAAGCCGGAGAAAGCGTTCACTGGTTCACCTCGGCAACCGCCGTCATAGTGACGGCCGGGCTGGCAAGACGTTCGGCAAGGCCGCCTGCGGCAGCCAGTTCGCGGCGCTCGGGCCGCTGCTCGGCATTCTCGGCCTCGTCATCCTCGATCCATTCGGCGAACAGGTTCTCGCTTTCCGGCGCAGGGCGGTTGAGCGCGACACGCACCGGCGACGGTGCATCGATCCCGCGCGGTGCACCCAGCGCGGCAAGCTGCCGCTCGTTCTCCAGGTACTGGTCCGCGCGCGGCGCGGAATAGCCAAACTCGACCGCATTCCAGTCGGACAGCTGCTGCTGGCTGGCGCGCGTTTCGAATTCGGTTTCGAGCATGATCTTGTCACGCTGCGCGGCAATGATCTGGCGCTCGGCGAGACGCACATCGCTCTTCACCGCATTGACCTTGAAGGTCAGTGCGAGAAGCAGTGCAAAGCATACGCCCAGCACCAGCGCCCAGCCGATCTGGCGGATGCGCGAACCGCCAACCATCACGCAGCCTCCCGCGCGGGCGTCGCGGTACGCGTCGCATGGCGCAACACCGATGAGCGGGAACGCGGGTTGCGTTCGATTTCCGCATCTGTCGGCTTTACCGCCTTGGAAGCTTTCGAAAAAACCGGATCGTCCTGCGCGACCATAGGGACATGACGCGAGCCGCTCGGGGTTGAGGACGCCTCGCGCAGGTAGCGCTTGACGATCCGGTCTTCGAGGCTGTGGAAGCTGACCACCGCGAGGCGGCCCCCTTCACGCAGCAGGTGTTCGGCAGCCGACAGGCCTTGGGACAGTTCGTCGAGCTCGCCGTTCACGTGAATTCTGATGGCCTGGAAAGTGCGCGTGGCCGGGTCCTTCTTGTCGTGCGGCTTGTGACCCAGCGCCTTGCGCACCACGCGCGCCAGCTCGCCAGTGGTCGACAGCGGGCGCGCAGCGACGATCGCGCGCGCGACGCGGCGCGACTGGCGTTCTTCTCCGTAAGTGTAGAGCACGTCCGCGATTGCACCCTCGTCGGCACTGTTGAGGAAATCGGCAGCGCTCTCGCCGTCCTGGCTCATGCGCATGTCGAGCGGGCCGTCGGCGGAGAAAGCGAACCCGCGATGCGCCTGGTCGAGCTGCATCGAGGATACGCCGATATCCATCACCACCCCGT
>JBFOLW010000151.1:0-2017 GCA_040830305.1 Erythrobacter sp. | reverse complement strand
GCGATAACGCTGCTCGAAATTGGCGAGTTGTTCGGCCAGTTCCGACTCGGAAAAACCGTGTTCCACCGCGCGGCGCCATTCCTGTTCTCCGACTTCGAGCGCGCGCTGCCATTCGCCCTCGCGTGCCTGCACCTGCAGTTGATCCTGGCGCTGGATGTCGAAGAAGTCCGAAGCCATCGCGCGGCCGCTGATGATCGGCGCGTCGGCGTCATTGGCGATGCGCTGCAGCCGGCGGTTGAGCATCGCCGTGCCCAGCGCGACGAGCCGCGAACGTTCGGTCTCAGCGACGGTCGCACGCCGCTGCTCATAGGGTGCGAAGCGATCGATCACGACCATGTGCTGCACGTCCGGGTCGACGAAATTGGCCGCAGCCGGACCGCGCGCCAGATCGACATTGCCCTTCGCGACCTCGAACCGCGGTGCGGAGGGAGCGGTCCAGTCTCCGAACCGTTCGCGGATCTTCGTCTCGATCGTGTCGGGATCGACATCGCCCACCACCACCAAGGCGGCATTGTCCGGTCGGTAGAAGCGCCGATAGAGATCGCGCAGCACTTGTCCCGGCGCGCTGTCGATGATCGCATCGGTCCCGTCGGCGCGGAAGCGCGTGGCGTAGCGCGTCTGCGGCGCGACGAAGTCGAAATAGTGCTTGAAGCGGCGGATGGTGAAATTGTTGCGGGTGCGCGTTTCGGACTGGATGATCCCGCGCTCGCGATCCACGGCATCGTCTGCAATGGTCAGCTCGCTAGCGGTCTCGCGCATCAGCATCAGCGCGGTATCGACCAGCTCCTCGTCGGTCCGCGGCAGGTCGAGCTTGTAGATCGTGTCCTCGAACCCGGTCGAAGCGTTGGTGTCCGCACCGAAGGCCAGACCCAGCCGCTCGAGCAGCTTGATCATCTCGCCTTCGGGGACGTTGCGTGACCCGTTGAAGGCCATGTGCTCGAGCATGTGCGCAAGGCCGAGCTCGCTCTCGCTCTCGTCGATCCAGCCGACATCGAAACCGAAGCGGATGACGGCGGTATCGCTGGGCGTGCCATTGCGCAGGATCGCATAGCGCAGGCCATTGTCGAGCACGCCGAACCGCACCGCCGGATCGGGCGCAATGTCATAGACCGGATGCCCCCAACCGGTCGTGCCTTGCACGGCTTGGGACTCGGCCTCGGCCTCGGCGGCGGCAGGCGAGTCTTGTGCGGCAAGTGGCTGCGCTAGTGCAAGAAGCGGGAGCGCCGCGAGAATGCGGCGGGCAGGAAAGACGGTCACGGATACCTGTTCGGTTGCGGCGCAAGTGCCGGATAGGCCCAAGCTATGCCGCAACCTGTGTGAATCCAAGCTTTCCGATCGAGGCGGGGAGTTCCCGCCCTATTTCTTGGTCTTGGGGGCCGTCCGCAGCCGTCCGCGGTGCGCGCTCATGTCGAGCACTTCGCCCGGACCGTTGTCGTCGTTCTGCAGCAGGCCGAGCCGGCGCGCGACTTCCTGATAGGCTTCGCTCTCGCCGCCCATGTCGCGGCGGAAGCGGTCCTTGTCGAGCTTCTCGCCGGTGTTGATGTCCCACAGGCGGCAGCCGTCGGGGCTGATCTCGTCGGCGAGGATCACGCGGCTGAAATCACCATCCCAGATCCGCCCGAACTCCAGCTTGAAGTCGATCAGCCGGATATCGATCGCGCTGAACAGGCCGCACAGGAAGTCGTTGATCCGGATCGCCATGCTCGACATGTCCTGCAGCTCTTCATGGCTGCACCAGTTGAAGCAGGCGATCTCTTCTTCGGAGACCTTGGGATCGCCCAGCGCATCGTCCTTGAGGCAGTATTCGATCAGCGTGTGCGGCAGCAGCTCGCCTTCCTCGATGCCGAGGCGCTTCGAAAGCGAACCGGCGGCGACATTGCGCACGACCACTTCCAGCGGAATGATCTCGACCTGGCGCACCAGCTGCTCGCGCATGTTGAGGCGGCGGATGAAATGCGTCGGGATGCCGATGTGCGACAGGCGCGTGAACACATACTCGCTGATGCGGTTGTTGATC
>JBFOLW010000150.1:0-2224 GCA_040830305.1 Erythrobacter sp. | reverse complement strand
GACTTCGAGGGCTTCGGATTCGGCCGCGTCGATGCGGGCCGTGACCTCTTCCTCGGCGCGCGCGTCGGTGCCAAGGTTGCGCCCGATGCCCTGATCTACGCCAAGGGTGGCTACACCAATGCGCGGCTGAACATCCTCTCGAACGACGGCACCAGCGAGTTCCGCGAGAGCTTCGATCTCGACGGTTACCGCGTTGGCGCCGGTGTCGAATATGCAATTAACCCGCGCACCTTCGTCAATCTGGAGTATCGCTATTCGAACTACAGCGAGGGCGAGGTGGATTTCGACGGCAGCCTGCCCGATAGCGACCGCTTCGGCGTCGACCTTGACCGTCACCAGGTCATGGCCGGAGTGGGCGTCCGCTTCTAAGCGATCCTACGCAGCGTAACGAGGGGGCCGGGGAGCGAAGCCGCTTTCCGGCCCTTCTTGCGTCAGCGCCGTGCGCAGGCGAGGGTGGCAGCGTCCATCGCCGTTGCAGCCCCGGCCAGCGAATAGGTGTTCGAGAACCGGCGGCCGCGAGTATCGGTCGCACGGATCGTCATCCGGTTCGCAGAGCGCATGGCAGCGACAATGGCGGCATCCATGGTGCGGTCCGCGGCCCAGGCGTCGCCTCCGCCGCCGGTCAGACGGAACCGTTTCCCTCCCACCGAGAGCGTGATCGCGGAGGAGGGCGCGAGCTTGCGCGACAGGCGGAAGTAGACCTGGCCGCGCAGGTTGCGACGCGGCCAGGTACCGATCGTCGCGAAGGGCTTGAAATCGCGGCTCAGGCGGCTCGGCGCGGGAATGGCGATGGCATAGCAACGCGGGACCGAAGGATCGCGAAATGCACCCCAGTCCGAGAACACGCCGAGGCTGTCCCTGGCCGACAAGGGCGCGGCCAGCACCAGCGCCAGAAGCGTCGCGAGCCTAAGCATAGTCGATGGCCACGACTTCCCATTCCTTCAGCCCGCCGGGCAAGCGCACGCTGCGCAGATCGCCGACGGCGGCGCCCTTGAGCGCGCGGGCGAGGGGCGAGGACCAGCCGATCCGGTGCGCGCCCGCATCCTGCTCGTCATCGCCCACCAGCGTCACCACGCGTTCGTTGTCGTCCTCGTCGGCCAGCGTGACCCGGGCGCCAAAGAAGGCACGGCTCTTGTCTGGCTGTTCGGCGGGGTCGATCACCCGCGCGGCTTTCATCCGCCGCGCAAGATGCGCGAGCTCCCGGTCAATCTCGCGCATCCGCTTGCGACCATAGAGGTAGTCGCCATTCTCGCTGCGGTCACCATTGCCCGCCGCCCAGCTGACGATCTCGACGATCTCGGGCCGTTCGGTGCCGAGCAGATGGTCGTAGCGCGCCCTCATCGCGGCATAGCCAGCTGGCGTTACGGGATTGGTCTTGCCTTGCATCAGGGCAGCGGCCCTAGCGCAAATCAACGGCGCAGGTAATTGGCGATATCGCGTTCGTACCCGGCCGATTTGTCAGGGTGCATATTGGCATAGGTTACCGCATTGCCCAGCACGCGCATGACGTAATAGCGCGTCTCGAAGTTCGCCGGGATCTGCTCGATCCAGGTTACCCAGTCGACCGCGCCGGTGCGCGGATCGCCGTTGAGACGCAGCCATTCGTTCACGCGTCCGGGGCCGGCGTTATAGGCCGCAATCGCAAGCGGGTAGGCACCGCCATAACGGTCCATCAGCCGCGCGAAATGCGCATCGCCGAGACGGATGTTGTAGCTCGGACTCTCGGTCAGGCTTGCCGACATGTAATTGACGCCGATCTTGCCCGCCTCCTCGCGCGCGGTGCCGGGCATGAGCTGCATCATCCCGCGCGCGCCGGCATGGCTGACGCGGTTGCGGTCGAATTCGCTTTCCTGGCGTGCGATCGCGTGGACCATCGTCCAGTTGGCGCCTGCATGCGTGGGCACGGTCGGATAACCGACGCGCTCGAAGCCCTTGAGGCCGTGTTCGCCTGCTACGAGACCGGCAACGACCGCCAATTCGTCGAGGCCCGTTTCGCGTGCAAGCTGCGCGACGAGCGCCATCTCCTGCGGGGTGTCCGCCTTCTCGCCGATTGCCTCGAAGAAGGCGCGCTCGGTCCGCCAGTCGCGGCGGTTTTGCCCGGAGGGGCGCCGCCCTCCCGGCAGCGGATAAGCCCCGAAAGCTACGCGAACTGCATCGTCCCGCCGCGGCCACCGCGCGGCAGCGGGGCTTGGTCGCCCCCGTTCGCCCCGCGCGCGCCCGCCAT
>JBFOLW010000149.1:0-5458 GCA_040830305.1 Erythrobacter sp. | reverse complement strand
TATCGAGAACCGCATCGTCGCGCTTCCGGCGGAGGCACTGGGCACGTCGCTCGAGCAGGCGAGCAATTATCTCACGGCACGAACTGCGGGGCGAACGCTCGCCGAAGCGGCCAGCCTTGTCGAAACCGAGATTGCCAGCGGAAAATCGGCACTCGACGAAGCGAGCCGCGATCTCGTGCAGCGAGGCCTTGCAACCTGGAGCGAAGACGCAGCCAATCGGCCGGTACTGATCGTGCGCGGGCAGGCCAATCTGCTCGATGAAACCGCCCTTGGAGATATCGAACGTGTACGCTCACTCCTCGACGATCTCGAAAGCAAGCAATCGGTGGCCAGCCTGTTGGAACGTGCGAGACGAGCAGAGGCCATGCGGATATTCATCGGCAGCGAAAACCGGCTGTTTTCGCTCTCGGGCTCCTCGGTCATCGCCTCGCCCTATCGCGACCGCGAGGGGAAGGTCGTCGGTGTCCTGGGTGTGATCGGTCCGACTCGGTTGAATTACGCGCGGGTCGTCCCCATGGTGGATTTCACCGCCCGATCCTTGGGCAAGAGAATTGGCTGACAGGGTTTTCCAGTGAACGACGAGAACAAGAACGAACCGCAGGACAAGGCGGTCGATGCAGAAGTGGCGCGCGAAATGGAGGGCGTGCCCGAACATTTGCGTGACGATGGTGAGGTGACCGAGGAAGATAACGGTCTCGAAGACGCGCTCGCCAATCTCAAGGGCGATCTCGACAAGGCGATGCAGGATGTCCTGTATGCCCGCGCAGAAACCCAGAACGTACGCCGCCGTCTTGAAAAGGACGTGCAGGATGCGCGCAATTACGGCGCGACCAGTTTCGCCCGCGACATCCTAAGCGTGGCCGACAACCTGTCGCGCGCGCTCGAGCACGTGCCTGCCGAATTGCGCGAGCACGAGAAGGCCAAGAATTTCATCGCCGGCATCGAGGCGACCATGCGCGAGCTGGAGAAGGTCTTCGGGCAAAACGGTATCACTCGCATCGCTGCCGAGGGCATGCCGCTCGATCCGAACCAGCACCAGGCGATGATGGAAGTGCCGACCGACGAGGCCGAACCCGGCACGATCGTGCAGGAAATGCAGGCCGGCTACATGATCAAGGACCGCTTGCTGCGCCCGGCCATGGTCGGTGTGGCAAAGAAGCCCGACTGATCCGACCGAATTGGGGAGAGACGATGAGGACTGCCATTTTCGGAGCGGCGGTCCTCGTCGCATCCGCTCTTGCATCGCCGCTCGCGGCACAAGATAGCGCCGACGATCGGCTCGCAGCGCTGGCGGATGCCTTTTACGATTACCAGCTCGAACAGTACGGGCTCACCGAGACCGCAGGTGGCGGCGTGCGACAGGGCGAAAGCCTTGCGTCGGTGACGCCCGAAGCCCAGCGCGAGCGCGCAGCGCAATACGAGCGCTACCTCCAACAGCTCGGGACCATTGATCGGCGCGAGTTGGGCAGCGAGGCGCACACCAACGCCCTGGTCCTGCAAACGCTGCTCGAGGCGGAGATCGGCGATGCGCGTTTTGCCGAATGGGAAATGCCGTTCGACAGTGACAGCAATTTCTGGTCCTACCTTGCCGGGCGCAGCGGGTTTTCGACTGTCGAGGATTACGAGGCCTACATCGGCCGCATGCTCGACATCCCGCGCTATTTCGCGGAGCATACAGCCAATGCGCGCGCCGGGCTCGAACGCGGCTTCTCGGTCCCCCGCGTGACGCTGGAGGGGCGCGACGTGTCGATCGCATCTTATGTCGTCGACGATCCCGAACAAAGCCCCTTCTGGCGGCCATTCGCCGATATCCCGCAGAGCATACCCGAAGATGAACGCGAACGCCTGCGCGAAGCGGGGCGCGACGCCATCCAGAGCAGCGTGACGCCTGCCTATGCCGCCTGGCTGGAATTCTGGCGCGAGGACTACCTGCCCAACACGCGCGTCACGCTCGGCGCCAGCGAGTTTCCCGACGGCGCGGCCTATTACGCGCAGCAGATCCGCCAATACACGACGCTCGACCTCACCGCCGAGGAGATCCACGAGATCGGCCTTGAGGAAGTCGCGCGGATCACCGCCGAAATGGAGAAAGCCAAACAGGAGGCCGGGTTCGAGGGCACGCTTGCCGAATTCATCACGTTCCTGCGCACCGATCCGCAATTCGTCGCCGACACGCCCGACGAACTGATGGGCGTCGCCGCTTACACCGCCAAGCGGGTGGACGACAGGCTGGACGAATATTTCGGATTCCTGCCACGTTATCGCCATGGCCTGCGTCCGGTCGATCCCGCGATCGCCCCGTTCTACACGGCGGGCCGGGGCGGGCTCGAGTACTGCCAGATAAATACGCACGACCTGCCTTCGCGCCCGGTTTACAACATCCCCGCGCTGACCATGCATGAATGCGCGCCGGGTCACTCGTTCCAGGCCGCTATCGCGCTCGAACGTGAGGATGCGCCGCGCTTCCGGCGGCAGACCTATTTCTCGGGATTCGGGGAAGGGTGGGGCCTTTATGTCGAGTATCTCGGCAACGAAATGGGTATTTATCGCAACCCCTACGAACGCTTTGGCCAGCTTTCCTACGAGATGTGGCGCGCTGCGCGCCTGGTGATCGACACCGGCATCCATCACTATGGCTGGAGCCGCGAGCGAGCGGTCGAATACCTTTCAAGCCATACCGCCCTGTCCGAAAGGGAGGTCGGGACGGAGATTGATCGCTACATCAGCTGGCCCGGGCAGGCGCTCGCCTACAAGCTCGGCGAGATGACGATGCGCCGCGTACGCGCCAAGGCCGAAGCCGAACTCGGCGAGGACTTCGACATCCGCAAGTTCCACGATGTGGTCCTCTCGCTCGGCTCGGTCCCGCTACCGGCGCTCGAGGCGCGTATCGATGCCTTCGTCGCCGACGGCGGGCAGGGGCTTCCAGGAGTGACATACGACTAATGCTGACATCGAACCTTGAAGGCGCGCGCGAAACCTTCGTGACCCATCTCGAATGCTCGATCACGGGCAAGCGCTACGAGGCCGACAAGCTCCAGGGCTTGTCCGAGGCCGGGCGCCCACTTCTGGTGCGCTACGATATCGAAGCGGTGGGGAAGGCGCTGTCCAAATCGGGTCTGGAGGCGCGGCCGACCGACCTCTGGCGTTGGCGCGAACTGCTGCCTGTTCGCCACATCGAGAATATCGTGAGCCTCGGCGAGATCGAAACGCCCCTGGTCCCGATACCGAATTCGGCCGGTGCGAACGTACTCGTCAAGGACGAGGGTCGCCTTCCGACCGGCAGCTTTAAGGCGCGCGGACTAGTGATGGCAGTGGCCATGGCCAAGGAGCTCGGCGTTAAGCGCATTGCCATGCCGACCAACGGCAATGCAGGTGCGGCGCTGGCAGCCTATGCAACACGTGCCGGGATCGAGACGATCGTGCTGTGCCCCTCTGACACGCCCGAGATCAACGTTCGCGAAATCGCGGCGCAAGGTGCGCGGGTCTATCGCGTCAACGGACTGATCGATGAATGCGGAGCGATCGTGGGGAAGGGCGCGGCGGAAGGTCTGTGGTTCGATTTCTCGACGCTCAAGGAACCCTATCGGATCGAGGGTAAGAAGACAATGGGTCTCGAACTCGCCGCACAGCTTGGCTGGCGGCTGCCCAAGGCGATCTTCTATCCGACCGGCGGCGGAACCGGCCTGATCGGCATGTGGAAAGCCTTCGACGAGCTCGAACGTCTCGGTTGGATCGGATCCGAACGCCCCAGGATGTTCGCCGTCCAGGCAAGCGGCTGCGCACCGATCGTGAAGGCGTTTGACGCAGGAGAGGAGCATGCCGAACGCTGGGAGGACGCGCATACGGTCGCGGCGGGCATTCGCGTCCCCAAAGCGGTAGGCGATTTTCTAATCCTGCGCGCGGTGCGCGAGAGTGGAGGCAAGGCGGTTGCCGTCGATGAAGAAGAGATCATCCGTGCCACATCGGACAGCGCAATGCAGGACGGCTTGCTGCTGTGCCCCGAGGGCGGGGCGACGCTTGCAGCCTATCGTAAGGCTTTGGCGCAGGGCTGGATTACCGAGGACGACGACACCGTGCTCTTCAACTGTGCGACCGGCTTGAAGTATTCGATAGAGGATCGCTCGCGATCGCTCGACAAGGACGCACTGCCGGACCTGTCTTCGCTTTAGCCGCTCGCGCCGGGAAAACGGACCAACAGGTCGTAAGCGGAGCGATCTGCCACGCCTGCCAGCTTGACTCCGCGTCTCAGCCAGAAAGCGTGTTTGACGATCTCGGCCTGTTGTTCGATGCCATATCGCTCGAGCGGCCACCCAGGTTTGAGCGCATAATCGTAGCGCGCCCAAGGCATCCGGCGCGTCAGTAGATACCACGTGCCCTTCGTCTGGACCTGCCAGACATGCACCAATTCGTGGATCAGCAAGCCCTGGCGCCACACGTCGGCGCGGGCAAAATCCTCGCAGTAATTCTCCGAGGCAGGATGAAAGTGGACATGGCCGCGCGGGGCCATGGTGACCCGGCGGGGCTGGAAGGGAAACCACTTCCGCCGCCGGATCGTCACCCCGTCATAATTGAGTGCATCACCGAAAATCGAGTGCGCAAGCGCAATCTCGCCCTGGGTTAGCGGCCTTTCCCCACCGATCGGGCAGGAAGGCGCGGCAGCTTCGTCAAGGGGCGGGTGCCCGGAACTGCCGCGCGCATTGCTCAGCGTTCGTCACCCGCACCGCGGATTTCGACGGGGACGGTCTTGGTTTTTCCTCCAACGACCGTCAGCGTCATCTCGGTCGAACCACCCGCTTCCAACGTCGGATCGAGATCGAACACCATTACATGGAACCCGCCAGGCTCGAGGCTTTCGCTCTCGCCAGCATTGACCAGTATCTGACCGACGCTGTCCATCATCATCTGGCCGTCCATTTCCATCGAGCCATGAAGTTCGGCGCTGCTCGCCCCGGCTACATCCACACGCCGGATTGCGTAGTTCTTTTCTCCTGTATTCGCGACGTCGAAATAGATCGCGCCCGGCCTGCCCGAAACCGCGGGCAGCATCAGCCGGGCATCGGTCACCTCGAGCGTCACATCGTCGGCTGCAGGCGCCGCCGCCTCGCCGGTTTCGCCCGAGCAGCTTGCCAGTCCAACAGTAGCCAAAGCGAGTGTAATGGGCGCGAAACGCGTCAATTTCATGGATTTCTTCCCCTCTGCGTAGTCCTGAAAAACTAGCGCCACCTCTCCCTTGTGCCAAGAAAAACCGCACCTATATCGCCCCAGTAACACACGCCTAACACACCACCGGATTGAGCCGCCAACCGGTTTCGCCATAGACGGGGAACCAGCAGCGCGGTGTCCAACGACTTGAAACAGATGGGGAATCCATGAGCAAAGTAATCGGTATCGACCTCGGCACCACCAACAGCTGTGTCGCCGTGATGGACGGGGGAAAACCCAAGGTCGTCGAGAATTC
>JBFOLW010000148.1:0-5515 GCA_040830305.1 Erythrobacter sp. | reverse complement strand
CCGAGGGCATGGAGGAGGCGATGGGTGAGCTGCGTCGCACGCCCGACCAGCTGCTCGATCAGGTCGCGGGCATGGTCGCCGCCGGATACATGGAGAAGATGAAGGCGGAGGGCTGACCATGGCGCTCGAACAGAAGCGGGTCACGCTCGCCAACGGGATCGAACTCGACGTGGTCGACGAGGGGCCACGCGATGCCCCGGTGCTGATCTTCCTCCACGGCTTTCCCGAGAGCCATCGTACCTGGCGCAACCAGATCGCGCATTTTTCCGGCCGGTTCCGCTGTATCGCGCCCGACCAGCGTGGCTATCGCGGGTCGTCCAAGCCGCAGGAGGTCGAGGCCTATACGCCCGACAAGCTGGTGGGCGATGTCTTCCTGCTCGCCGATGCGCTGGGCGTCGACACCTTTACCATCGCCGGCCACGACTGGGGCGGCGCGATCGCATGGGGGGTAGCCTACGGCGGGATGATGAACGGCCGCGTGACCCGCGCGATCATTGCCAATGCGCCGCATCCGGTGCTCTTTCCCAAACTGCTTTACACCAACGAGGCGCAGCGCGATGCGAGCCAGTACTTTCGCGACTTCCGCGACCCGGCGAACGACGCGCTGGTGCGCGAACACGGATTGGGCGCGCTGCTGGTAAAGGTATTCGGCGGCGAGCTGACCACGACAATGGAGCCAGATGAACAGGCAGCCCTGCTCAAGGACTGGTCCGATCCCGATGCGGCGATCGGCATGCTCAACTACTATCGCGCCAGCCCGATGGAGGTGCTGCCGATAGACGCCCCGTTCGCGCTACCCGAAGGCTACCAACCCGTCCCGCTGCCAAAGCTGACCATTCCCACGCTGGTGATCTGGGCGATGGAGGACCAGGCTCTGCCGCCCGCAAATCTCGTCGGACTGGACGAGGTGATCGAGGCGCCCGAGGTGGTGCAGGTGCCCGGATGCGGCCATTTCGTGCAGTGGGAAAAGCCCGAGGCGTTCAACGCCGCTGCCGATGCTTTCCTCGCCAGGACCGGCTGATCAGCTGCGCCATTTGATCCATTTGCCGTGGGGATGCGCGGTTGCCAGCCTGCGGCGCATGTCGCCGTTCGGCCAGTAGCTGACCGTCAGTTCGTGGCGATGCGTGTCGCGATTGGCCTCGAGGCTGACCCAGGCCAGCGGTGCGTCTTCGCGTGCGCGGTCGCCGGCAGCTTCCATGAGCTCGACAATCCGGTCGCGCTCGGGGCGCGGGATATATTGCCAGACCACCGAATGCATCAGCACGCGCGTCGTACCCACCTGCTGCGGTCGCTTCAAACGGTCGGCTAGAAAATCCGCCGCGGCCATGCGCTCGACCTCCGGGGGGAAGGTTTTGGCCGCCTCGATCGCTGCATCCATCCGGGCGAAGCGCTCGGTGAATTCGGGCCAGATATAGGCCTTGAGCCGTACCGCCTGCGCTTCGTCGGTAAGGTCGACGGGGGCGACATCGCACCCCTCCGCCCCGACGATGTCGAATCCGCGATCGGGTGGCGGATCGCCGCGCCATTCGGGCCTCATTTGCAGGCGCGCGGTCTTGGGGCCGACCGTCGCGCCGCCCAGATCATAGCGGTAGCGCCGCATCATCAGGTTGATCCCCGCACTCGAGCCGATCTCGAGCAAGTCGAAATTGCTCGGCAGTCCCTGGTCGACGAGCCACAGGAAAGCAGCTGCGAAACCGGCCGAGCGGCCCGCCTCGTTGGTCTGCGGCGGGCCGTCGAGCCATGGCATCAGGAAGGGTTCGTGCCGCTCGATCGCTTCGGCAATCAGATCGGTCGCGTTGGTCGGACCGAGGCCTTCGTAAATCGGGGCGAGCGCAGGCTCCTCGCCGCGCAGCTGAAGCGCGTGCAGTCCGCCCGCCACCCGCAGCGGCAAGGCATCTGCCAGTGCCGGTCCTGCCCACCGTCGCACACGTCGCATGACCGCCCCACCGCGCTCGGTTTCGAGCAATTCACGCAGCGACTGACACACCTGGGCCGTGATCGGCGCCCCGTTGTCGCGGCAGTAGGCGACCTGATTCTCGAAAGCCCGCGCGACGGCATCGGGTCCGGTGGCATCGGGTTCGATCACGACGTACTCGGCCTTGTCGATCGCCATTGCCCTTTGACCCCCTGCTGCCTATCTGCGCTTGCCATGAACGATTGCCTAACCTTCGCTGTTCCCAAGGGCCGGATCCTCGACGAGGCGCTGCCCGTGATGGCCCGTGCCGGCGTGCTGCCGGAAGATGGCTTTCACGACAAGGCCAACCGCTCGCTGACATTCGCTACCACGCGCGAGGACCTGCGCCTGATCCGGGTGCGCGCTTTCGACGTTGCAACGTTCGTTGCGCATGGCGCCGCTCAGCTTGGCATCGTCGGTTCGGACGTGGTCGAGGAGTTCGACTATGCCGATCTCTATGCTCCGGTCGATCTCGATATCGGCCACTGCCATCTTGCCGTGGCCGAGCCCAAGCAGGGCGGAGCGAGCATCGACGGAGCGAGCCATCTCCGCGTCGCGACCAAATATCCGAATCTCACCCGTCGTCACTTCGAACGGCAGGGGATTCAGGCCGAGTGCGTAAAGCTCAACGGTGCGATGGAGATCGCGCCCGAGCTTGGCCTCGCCGGTCGGATCGTCGATCTCGTCTCCACGGGAACGACGCTGCGAGAGAACGGGTTGGTCGAAACGAGCCGCATTCTCGATATTTCGGCGCGCCTGATCGTCAACCGCGCGGCACTCAAGACCGATCCGCGCGTGGCTGCACTGGTCGAAGCGTTCCGCGCCGATGCGGCCCAGCGCGAGGCCGCCTGATGCAACTGCTGCGGATTTCGGATGACGGCTTCGAGAAGGCCTTTGCCCGCGTAGTGCGCAACCGCCGCGAGAGCGACCTGCAGGTCGGTCGCGACGTCGCCACGATGATCAACGAAGTGCGCGAGCGCGGCGACGACGCGCTGGCCGAATACACGGCCCGGTTCGACAACCATGGCCTCGGAAGCGACGGCGATTGGCAGATTTCGGCGGAAGAGTGCCGCGCCGCCTACGACGCCCTCGACAGCGGGCTGCGCGATGCGCTGGAGACAGCCGCGCGCCGTATTCGCGCCTATCACGAAGGCCAGTTGCCCGAAGATCGAGACTATACCGACGACATCGGTATGCGGCTCGGCGCACGGTGGACCGCAGTCGATGCTGCGGGGCTCTATGTTCCCGGTGGCCGTGCGGCCTACCCTTCCTCGCTGCTAATGAACGCGATTCCGGCCAAGGTCGCGGACGTCGACCGTCTGGTGGTGACGACCCCCACACCCAAGGGCGAGGTCAATCCGCTGGTGCTCGCCGCCGCGCATATTGCGGGCGTTGACGAAATCTGGCGTGTCGGTGGTGCGCAGGCCCTGGCAGCGCTGGCCTATGGCACCAAACGGATCGGCAAGGTCGACGTCATTGCGGGTCCGGGCAATGCCTGGGTCGCCGAAGCAAAGCGCCAGCTCTACGGCGTGGTCGGCATCGACATGGTGGCCGGTCCAAGCGAGATCCTCGTCATTGCCGACGGGAACAACAATCCCGAATGGATCGCCGCCGACCTGCTCAGCCAGGCCGAACACGATCCCACCAGCCAGTCGATCCTGATCACCGACAGCGAAGGCCTCGCCCGGCAGGTCGAGGATGCGATCGATCTTGCGCTGATGAGGCTGGCCACTGCCAAGACCGCTAAGACCAGCTGGGATGAGCATGGGCTGATCGTAATCGTCGACAGCCTCGATCAGGCCCCCGCCCTGTCGGACCGCCTGGCCGCCGAGCACGTCGAACTGATGGTGGACGAACCGCAAGTGCTGTTCGATCGTCTGCGCCATGCAGGCAGCGTGTTCCTCGGCCGGCACACGCCCGAAGCCGTCGGCGACTATATCGCCGGGCCCAATCACGTCCTTCCCACCGGGCGCCGCGCCCGCTTCGCCAGCGGTTTGTCGGTTCTCGATTTCATGAAGCGCACCAGCTTTATCGACGCCTCCGAGGCCGCGCTCGCGGCGATCGGTCCGGCGGCGGTCAGGCTGGCGGAGGCGGAAGGCCTCCCCGCGCATGCCCTATCGATTTCGACGAGACTGAAATGAACCAGAATACCAAGTCCCAGGCCCGCAGCGCCGCCCGTCTCGGCGCCGTCCAGGCGCTCTACCAGCAGCAAATGGAGGGCACCGCGCTCGCCAAGCTGCTCGACGAGTTTCACCAGCACCGCCTCGGCCGCGTGATCGAGGACGAGGAATATGCCGAGGCCGATGTCGATTTCTTTGACGATCTTGTCAGCGGCGTTGACGCCCGGCGCGAGGAAATCGACGCAAAACTGACCGCGCGCCTCGCCGAGGGATGGACGCTTGCACGGCTCGACAAGACCATGTTGCAAATCCTGCGCGCCGGCTCCTACGAACTGATCGCTCGCCCCGATGTCCCCAAGGCCAGCGCGATCAGCGAATATGTCGATGTCGCCAAGGCCTTTTTCGACGATCGCGAGGCGAAATTCGTCAATGGCATTCTCGACGCAGTGGCCAAGGAAGCCGGGCGCTGAACGAAGGCGACTTCGTCGCCGCGCTGCGGGCGCTGGCCGATCATCCCGCTGCGCGCGGGCTCGAGGATGATGCCGCAGCTATCGAATTCGGCGATGAAACGCTCGTCCTGACCCATGACACGCTGATCGAGGGCATCCACGTCCGCGTAGACGAGGACCCGTCCGATATCGCGTGGAAGCTGGTCGCGGTCAATCTATCCGACCTTGCCGCCAAGGGTGCGGAGCCGGTCGGCGTACTCGTTTCGCACATGCTTGGCGCCGACGACGACCGGTTTGTCGCGGGCCTTCGCGAGGTGCTTGATGTGCACGGTACGCCTCTCCTCGGCGGGGATACGGTGCGGGCCGACGGGCGCCGTGTGTGGGGCTGTACCGCCATCGGCAGGGCTACCCACACACCCGTGCCCGACAGGCGCAATGCACGCGTCGGAGAGGCGATCTACGTGACCGGTGCTCTGGGTAGGGCGATGCTCGGGATGTCCGAACGCGGCTCGGGCGATGTCAACGACCTCGCCTATCGCCGCCCGCGCCCGCTCCTGAGCGAAGGACGCAAACTGGCACCGCACGTCGGCGCGATGATGGATGTGTCGGACGGGCTGCTGCTCGATAGCTGGCGCATGGCACGCACCAGCGGCGTCAGCTTCGCGCTTGAGAGCGAGGCGATCCCGGTCGCCGATACCGGCCGCTTCGATGAATGCATTCGTTGGGGCGACGACTACCAGCTTCTGTTCACGGCGCCGGCTTCGGTTGATTTGCCCGTACCCGCTGCGCGGATCGGCAGGGTCGATGAGCCCGGGCCGTGTCTCTCGTTGGACGGGCGCGATTTCGCCTCAGAAGACGGCCTCGGCTACCGTCACTAGCCTCTTGCGCGGCGGGCGGTCGATAAGCGCGGATTGCTGCGCAGATCGGCC
Organism: Erythrobacter sp.; assembly: GCA_040830305.1. Classification (GTDB taxonomy): domain Bacteria; phylum Pseudomonadota; class Alphaproteobacteria; order Sphingomonadales; family Sphingomonadaceae; genus Qipengyuania. The sequence goes on along the minus strand of JBFOLW010000148.1, from coordinate 63 downwards.
TTGTCACGCAACAGATGCCGCTTATACCCCTCCGCATATGTTCCGGCGTTTCCCGCGCCGGGT
>JBFOLW010000147.1:0-8903 GCA_040830305.1 Erythrobacter sp. | reverse complement strand
GCGTGGTACGACGAGGCCGGCAATCCCTACGTTGCCATGACCGAGCAAGAAGCGCAGGCGCAAGCGGGCGAAGGCGTCGCCCTGACCCGCGATGAAGACGTCCTCGACACGTGGTTCTCCTCCGCCCTGTGGCCCTTCGCCACGCTCGGCTGGCCGGAGAAAACCGACCTCGTCGAGAAGCACTATCCCAACAACCTGCTCATCTCGGGCTTCGACATCCTGTTCTTCTGGGATGCGCGGATGATGATGATGGGGCAGTACAACACCGGCCAGAACCCCTGGCCGCGGCTCTACCTGCATGGCCTCGTGCGCGCGGCGGACGGGCAGAAAATGTCCAAGTCCAAGGGCAATGTCGTCGACCCGCTGGGCCTGATCGACCAGTACGGCGCCGATGCGCTCAGGTTCTTCATGGCCGCGATGGAAAGCCAGGGCCGCGACATCAAGATGGATGACAAGCGGATCGAGGGCTATCGCAACTTCGCGACCAAGCTCTGGAACGCGACGCGTTTCTGCCAGTCGAACGGGATCGGCGCGAGCACGTCCATCGCGGCGCCCAAGGCGGGCCACGCGGTCAACCGCTGGATCATCGGCGAGGTAATCGAAACAAAGGAAGCGCTCGACAAGGCGCTCGCCGAATTGCGCTTCGATGCCGCCGCCAACACGATCTACCACTTCGTGTGGGACCGGTTCTGCGACTGGTATATCGAGCTGGTCAAAGGCAATTTCGACGAGGAGACCAGGCAAGTCGCCGGCTGGGCGCTCGACCAGATCCTCGTCATGCTGCACCCCTTCATGCCCTTCATCACCGAAGAGCTGTGGTCGAAACAGGGGGATCGCGCCGACTATCCGCTGATCACCGCGCAATGGCCCGACCCGCAGGCGGCAGTGGACGCGGAGGCCAAGGCCGAGATCGACTGGCTGATCGCGCTCACCTCGGCCACGCGCACTGCGAAGAACGAGCTCGGCATCGCGCCGGGCGCAAAGCTGCAAGCCTTTTGCGCATCGCCCAGCCCGCTGGCGCAATCGGTGGTCGAGGCGAATGCCGGGGCGATCGAACGGCTGGCGCGTCTCACCCCTGTGACATTCGGCGAAGCACCCTCGGGTGCGGCGATGCAGATCGCGGCGGGCGAAGACGAATTCGTCATTCCGCTTGAAGGCGTGATAGATATCGAGGCCGAAAAGGCCCGCCTCGAAAAAGCCCTCGCCGCCAGTGCCAAGGAGGCCAAATCGCTCGAAGGCCGTCTCGGCAATGCGAACTTCGTCGAACGCGCCAAACCCGAAGCGGTCGAGAAGGCTCGCGCCGACCATGCGCATCACGTGGCCGAAGTCGCCCGGCTCGAAGCGGCGCTTGCTCGTCTGGGCTGACAAAGCGCCCCTTCCCTTCCCCGTCACCCCGGACTTGATCCGGGGTGACGCTTTTCTTCGGGCACGGCACCACACCAAACATGGCGTGGGCCCCCGGCTCAGGGAACGGGACGACGGGGAGTGGGCCTCGCAGGCTGGCCGATTTCCTACTCGACCCATTTGTGTCATGAGCGCGGGAATGGCCCGGAATTACCTCCCTTCTGGCGGCACGCACTTCCATTCACCCGGATCGATCCAATCTCGCGACGCCGGGCGATCGGATTTGCGCCTCCGCCACCCTGTCCGTCCGGCGGATTGTGTGGCGAATAAACACTTGTTTGTAATGGATACTTTGTTCACGACCGAAGGTTACGCCGTGTCACCTTCGTCACCTGCGGAGCGCAATCGATGCCGTTAGTCCTTGCCACAGACGACGACGGCGGGCCCGAAATCTTCGCCTCGGTCCAGGGCGAGGGGCCGAGCGCCGGAATGCCGGTCGCCTTCATGCGCCTGTCGCGCTGCAACCTCGCCTGCGTATGGTGCGATACCGCCTACACCTGGCGGTTCGAGGGGGACCAACGGCCGCACCGGGACGGTGAAACCTATGACCGCAAGACCAATCAGGTCGCAGTCGACGAGGAAGAGGTTGCCGCACGGATAATGGCACTCGGCCAGAAGCGCCTTGTGATTACCGGCGGCGAGCCGCTGCTGCAGGCGCCTGCGCTGGCCAGATTGCTCGAGCTGCTGCCCGACATCAGTGTCGAGATCGAGACCAACGGCACCACCAAGGCGCCGCCCCGGCTCGACATCCGTATCGACCAGTTCAATGTCAGCCCAAAGCTGGCGCACAGCGGCAATCCGGCAGAGCTTGCTTTGCTACCCGAACGGCTCGACGCCTATGCCACCGATCCGCGCGCGTGGTTCAAATTCGTGATCGCCCAACCGTCCGACGTGGACGAAGTGTCGGCGCTGCGCGAGCGCTATCGCTTCAAGCCCGACCACGTGTTCCTGATGCCCGAAGGCACCGACAGCGAGACGCTGCGGACACGCGAGAAATGGCTCGCGCCGCTATGCGTTGAACACGGCTTCCGAATGAGTGATCGCCTGCACATCCACCTGTTCGGGGATACGCGGGGGACGTAGAAGTCATTGCGAGCGTAGCGAAGCAATCCGTGCCGTAGTTCCATGGATTGCCGCCTCGCCTGCGGCTTCTCGCAATGACTTGAGGAATGCCTAGCCTTGCGAACGCCACCTCTGGACCGTGCGCAGAACGATGTCCTCTTCGTCACCGGTCTTGTTCCACAGGTCGATGAAGCTGGGGTCTTCCGATGCGGGCCGCTTGGCTTCCTCGAGATTGTCGAAACTGACCCGGATCGGGATCGCGACGCCCTCGCCGCAGATGATGCACTCGCGGTTGCGCAGCGCGGGGATCGCATCGAGGAAGCCGCGCGCGCCTTCGGGCATCGCCGCGCGGACGAATTCCTGGTCGCGGTCGTTGTTGAGGCGCATCGAAATGATCGTGCCGCATTGCGAAAGCACGCCCTCGGCAAGGTCCGACGGCCGCTGCGTGATGAGTCCGAGGCTGATGCCGTACTTGCGCCCCTCCTTGGCAATCCGGCCGAGGATCGTGCCGACCGAATTGCCATCGGCATGCTTCTCGCTCGGGACGTAACGGTGCGCCTCTTCGCAGACCAGCAGGATCGGATTGGTGCGCTCCTCGCGGCTCCAGATCGCGAAATCGAACACCAGCCGGCTGAGCACGGCAACCACTGTCGCGGTGATGTCGGACGGCACGCCGGAGACGTCGATGATCGAAATCGGCTTGCCGTTCGACGGCATGCGGAAAATCTTCGAAATGAAGTCCGCCATCGTGTCCGCCACCAGCATCCCCGAGAACAGGAACTGGTAACGCGGGTCGCTCTTGATCTCGTCGAGCTTGTTCTTGATCCGCATATAGGGCGCTGAGTTGGTCGATTTGTCCAGCTTGCCCATCGCGTCCTGGATCTCGTTCGAGAGATCCGACAGCAGATACGGAATCGGCGAATCGACGGTGATCTTGCCCATCGTCTGCGCCAGCTTGCTCTTGCTGCGCGCCTTCAACAGGCATTTGGCGAGGATGTCCGCATCGACCTGCCGTTCGTTCCCATTGCTGGTCAGCAGAACTTCGCAATGCTCTTCGAAGTTCATGATCCAGTAGGGCATCTGCAGGTTGGAGACGTCGAGGATCACTCCGGTATTGCGGAAAGCCGCCGAATATTCGCCATGCGGGTCGATCATGACGATATGCCCCTCGGGCGCTGCTTCACATATCCGGTGGAGGATCAGCGCGGCGCTGGTCGACTTACCCGTACCGGTCGAGCCGAGCAGTGCGAAATGCTTGCCGAGCATGGCGTCAACATAAAGGCCCGCGCGGATGTCCCTGGTCGGGTAGACCTTGCCGATCGTGACCGAGCTGCGGCCGTCGCTGGCGTAGACCTGGTGCAGGTCCTGCGTAGTCGCCGGGTAAACCATCGCGCCGGGGACAGGATACCGCGTCACGCCGCGGCGGAAGCGGTGGAGCTTGCCGGTGAGCTTCTCTTCCATCCCTTCGCCGAGAAAGTCGATATTGGCGAGGATCGAACCTGCCTTGCGGTCCTGGCGCTGGTTGCGGACGCTGGCGAGCAGCCAGCTGTTGCCGACGCGGATCTTGATCTGCGACCCGACCTGGCCGGCCATCGCGATCGACGGGTCGGCATCTTCGGCACACTCGTTCAGGCGCTGGAGGTCGATCGCGATCTGCGATCCCGAGCCGGCGATTTCGAGCACCACCCCAATCGGCTGCACGGCATTCTCGCCAGCGTCGTAAGGTTCTTCGGCGACGACCGGTTCGGGTACGGGTGGAGAAGCCGGGGGTTCGGCGGCGCGCTCCGGCTGCCGGACGGGGGCCGCCGCCTCGCTATGCCCGACCCTTGGTGGTTCCGGTTGGGATGTCGGCCTGGGCTGTTCTTCAGCGGGTTGCGGCGACTGGTGGATATAGCCCGAGCGCGAAGCTGTCGGCGGCGCCTGTTCGGCGCTGCGGCGAATGCGATCGCGCAGCGAGCTGCTTCGCGGCTGCGGCGGTTCGGCGCCCTCCTCCTTGGCCGGGTCGAAACTGCGAAAATTCGAATTGCCCATATCGTTCATTGAGTTGGCCGTGCCCCACATTCGCCGCGCTCAAAGCGCACCCGGGCTACCTGCCGTAAAGTGCTTAAAATGTAGTCAACGCAAGGCGTTCCGAAACGCTAGATCAGGGCGAACAGCCGGCCCGCAGCCCACCCCATCCCGACCGCGAGGAACACGGCCAGCAGGCCATAGACCAGCGCCATATCCTGCGAATACTCCTCGACCTTGCGCTCGAAGCCGACCTTCTGCACTTCGACTTCGGTCATCGCCGATGCAATAACCCTGCCGCCGCGCACCGCGAATGTTTCCGCCGTATAGGTCCCGGTGGTAACGTTTGAGGGGAGCGTGATGCGCGCCTGGTACAGCACCTGTTCGCTGATCTGCACGCCGCCGAAGTCCTGCTTGTAGAGTTCCTGACGGGTCTTCAGGTCGACCAGCCCGGCCTTGAACCGCGCCTGCTCCTCGGGATCGATCGCGCCGCTGGGTGAAAGCTGGATATAGTCGGTCCCGAACTCATAGATTGCGGCGGTTTTCTCGTCGACGATCTCGGATATGGGGCGCGATGAGGCAACCGCAAAATAGGACGGCACCGAACGGAAATCGCTGCTCGCGGCATTGACCCAGACGCCGACGAACCGTTCTTTCTCGCGCAGGCGGACCGGCTGCGAGGGCCCCTTGAGCACGACGACGATGTCGTAGTCGCTGCCTGCCGCACGCCCCTGCGGGTCGAGCACCGCTCCGAACAGCAAGAGCTCGGTACCCGTGAAGCCCTGGCGCACCTGCACCTCGTGTTGGCTGACCTCGGGCACGAGGATGGGATCGCGCTGCCCCATCAGCGCGAAAGCGAAGAGAAGGAGCAGGAACGCCCTCACAGCGGGTAAACCGTGTAGATCTCGTCGGGCTGGTAGAACAGGCCGAGGAACATGCGGAATGCCACGAGCAAGACGATGATTGCCAATATCAGGCGCAGCATTTCGGGTTTCGCCTTCACCGCGATCTGCGAACCGATCTGTGCACCGGTGACCGAGCCGAGCAACAGCAGGAACACGAGCACGATATCGACCGCCTTGGTGGTCAGCGAATGCATGATCGTGGTTGCCATGGTCACGAAGAGGATATTGTAGAGCGAGGTTCCGACGACGACATTCGCGCTCATACCGAGGATATAGAGCATGGCTGGCACGAGGATGAAGCCGCCACCCACCCCCATGAGCATGGTCAGAATGCCGACAACGATCCCCACCACGAGCGGGGCAAGGGGCGAGATGTAGAGGCCCGATCGGTAGAACCTCCAGCGCATCGGCAGGCTTGCGACCAAGGGGTGGTGGCGCCGCCGTGCTGCCTGCACGCTACCGGTCCCGCGAATGGTCTGGACCGCCTCGCGCGCCATCAGCATGCCGATCGTACCCAGCAGGATGACGTAGAGCGCGCTGATCACCACGTCGATCTGGCCGATTGCGCGGAAAAAGCGGAACAGGATCGCACCGAAACCGGAACCGATCACCCCGCCCGCGACCATCACCATCCCCATGCGATAGTCGACACCGCCGCGTCCGCCATGCGCCAAGACACCGGTCACGCTCGCCCCGGTGACCTGGGTCGAAGCCGAAGCGGCCGCCACGGTGGGAGGGATGCCATAAAAAATCAGCAATGGCGTAGTAAGGAAACCGCCGCCCACGCCAAACAGTCCCGAGAGCACTCCGGTCAGGGCACCCAGCGCGACGATCCATAGCCCGTTTACGGACAGGTTCGCGATGGGGAGGTAGACGTCCATGCCAGCGCCCTATCGCAGGGGCGTGACGGATAAAAGCTGAACAATGTCAGAAGCAGGTCGAAAGCGTCAGAACGCCGCCATTTCCGGGTGTGGCATCGCCCGCTACGCGCCAGCGATAGTCGGCCTCGATCCGCGCCGGAGCGCTGCCCAACCGCAGGTCGACGGTCACGCTGGGGCCCAGATCGAGCCGTGCGGCTCCCTCTTGCGCCCCGCCCCATGCGCCACCGCCCAGCGATACCCGGCCAAGATCGAAGCTGGCGACTTCGCGCTCCGCGACAATCGATCCATCGGCAAAGAACGTGGCGAATTCCCCACCGACGTAGCCGGCTTGGCCGTAGCCGCGCGCTTCGACACCGGCAGGCAGGCGGAGCCTGTCGAAGCCACCGGCCAGGAACGCCGCGGGTCGGATCTCGGCAGGTCGTCCGGGCCGTTCGGTTATTCGCGCTTCGGCATTTACGCTTACCGGCAGATTGGCCACGGGCTGCAGGCGCAGACCTACCGCTCCCTCGGTCTCGCCATTATCGACCAGCGCGCGGCTAACGCGGATATAGGCGGCGGCTCCCTGTGACGCCGCTGGGGCCAGCCTGAAGGAGAGCACGGCTCCTAGCTGGCTCGCGCCGTAGCTCGCCGGGCGCACGCCGCCGTCGGCAATACGATCGCCCCCTTCGCGCAGCACCACCCAGCCGTCGACGCGCCATGGAGAGTTTTCACCTGACGTCTCGAGTTGCTTTGGCGGTGATATCGAGCGACGGTTGCCTTCGAGCAGCTCCGCAACGACACGTGGCATCGGCAGGCTGGCCATGCCCGCCGCAAACAGAAGGTTGTGACCGACGGCTTGCTGGTGCGTATCGAAGTGGCTGGTGATTTCGTCTGATGGGCGGGTACCCGGTACGGCGGCCGGTGGCGGTTGGAACGCCACCGGAACTCTCTCCCATGCCGCCGCACCCGGCGTTTCAGCAAATTGCTGCCTCGGACCCGCTTGCTCGATCCGAGCGGTTGTTCCTATCGGTCGGTCTGCTGCCGATAGCAGGTCCGCATTCAAGTGACCCAAGGTCTCTTGAAGAGCTAACGAAGCGGTCCAGGGATCCTGCCAGGTCAGGACCCGGACGAGAAACCACCCCGCCACGAGCATTCCCAGGAAGAGAATTGGTTGCCCTTGGCGTTGGACGAGTGGATCACTCATCTGGTGCTCTCCTGCGGAACGAGGAGCGCGGGATGATCGCGGTGTTCGGTCTTGTCCCACACCACCGGCGCCCCGCGAAGGGTACGGATATAGGCGAACAGAGCCCGCCGGCCTGCAATGATCGCGATGACGTTGGATACGAAGGTACGCGGGATTGCGAGCAACCCCTGGCGCCAACCGTATTCGCGGGCGGTGAACGCCGCTCGGATGGCGAACCGCAGCCACAATCCGATAAAGTTGATCCACAACAGACCCCACAACGTCGGCGTCAGCTGCGGCGGCCCGACCAGCCCGAACTGCTGCAGCACCAGACCAACGGACACGAGAGCTACGAGCAGATAGGCGATCACCAGCAGGACCGCGGCAAGCGGCCCTCTGCGGTCGCGCAACTGCATCCACAGATCGACCGGTTCGGAGCCCCAGCCCAGCCGATCCCAGCCTTGCAAAGCGATCCCGTGCATCCAGCGGGTTTTCTGGCGAACGGACTGGGCGAGGCGCGATGGGAAGAACGCCCGGGTCGCTATCAGCCTGCCATCGCCCCTGCGGGCCCGCAGGAAGCGCCCGCGCCCGCCTGCCTGCGCGATCTTGAGGCCCAGCTCATAGTCTTCCGTCAGCGACTCCTCGGCGAACGGCAGGCCGCCCTGCCCGTCGGCAAGTTGCTTGAGCGAACCGCGAGCGACCGCACATCCGACGCCTGCTCCGGGAATTGCGGCGCCGAGCGCGTCGCGCACGACCAGGGCCTTGCCGTGGGATTCCGCAAATTCATCCGAATAATGCGAACCGATCCAGGGCGAGTGGCGCTGGGGAAGCGCAAGCACCGGTAATTGTACGAAATGGGCATGCCACAAGGCGCGGTCGAGGAGGGTCAGGGCAGCCGGATCGACCATGTCTTCCGCGTCGTGCAGGACGACCATGCGCGCCTCGACACCGGACCTGCGCTCGTCTTCGGCCAAGGCTGCATGCAAGCGGTTCAGGCAATCGGCCTTGGAGGTCGGCCCGTCCCTGTCATGCACCACCAGACGGACCCGCGGATCGCCACGCACCGCAGCGATGACCGATGCGATGGTGGCCGGGTCGTTGCGATAGCAGCCGACATAGACCTTGAGGTCCTTCGCAGCCCAGGCATCGAGCATATGGACCAGCGTCGGCCCGATGACGCTGGCCTCATGCCATGTCGGGATGAAGACGGCCGCCTGGCCCGCCAAGCCCTCGACCTCGTCGAGAGAGGAATCTTCGATCCGCTCTGTCCTGATCCGTCCGGTCAGCCGGCACCATAGGTAGGTGCAATCGAGCGCAAATTCATCGAGGATTCCGAGCGCAAAGAACGCCGCCGCGAACAGCAGCAGTTCGTGCTGCACGAGCACGAACCATTCCGCAATCGTGAATGGCCCTAGTACCAAGCGGCACCCCCCGCCTTTCTGAATAACCGGGTGGATCAAGACTTGCAACGTGCGCCGCTTT
>JBFOLW010000146.1:0-2310 GCA_040830305.1 Erythrobacter sp. | reverse complement strand
CGGAAGCTGGGGCTCTCGGTGCGCCAACCGGCACCGGGCGACTGGGCGGCAAAGACCTCTTCCGCACTCATTCCCTCGAACCAGTCGTAGCCGGCGTTGAACTCGCGCACGTGCTCGAGGCACAACCAGCGCCATTCCCCCGGCCCGTCGAAACCGTGTCCGCGCCCGCCCGGCGCGCGAAACTCGCCTGCTTCCTCGCAGGCGGGGTGCGCACATATCCTGCCGCTTTCTTCGTACCGTCCGTGAAACCTTGTCTGGCGCATTCGTTCTAGAATGGGGAGCGAAACGCGCTATGCAAACCCCGAGAAGGAGATTCGAATCCGTGGCAGGAACCGTCCAACAGGAAATGGAACGCCTCTTGACTGATGCGTTCAAGCCCACCCGGCTCGAGGTTATCAACGACAGCGCAAAACACTCCGGTCACGCGGGCGACGACGGCAGCGGGGAATCGCATTTCACCGTGGTGATCGAGGCAGCCGCCTTCGCCGACAAGTCGCGCCTCGATCGGCAACGCATGGTCAACAAGGCGCTCGGCGACATTCCCGGCGACCGGGTCCATGCCCTCGCCATCCAGGCTTCGGCCCCGACCAGCTAGGAGGCGCTAGGACATGAGCCAGATCGATCAGGTGATCACACCGGCCACGCACGATCTCGGCCAGTTCGAAGTCAGACGCGTGCTGCCTGCCAAGACGCGCAGCATGGTCGGCCCCTTCATCTTCGTCGACCAGTTCGGTCCTGCGCAGCTGGACCTTGGCAGCGGGATGGACGTCCGCCCGCATCCGCATATCAATCTGGCCACGGTCACGTGGCTGTTCGAGGGCGCGATCGACCATCGCGACAGCCTCGGCAGTTTCTCGACGATCCGCCCGGGGCAGGTGAATCTCATGACCGCCGGCCGGGGCATCGTCCATTCAGAGCGTTCGCCCGCGGCCGAACGCAAGGTCGGGCCGAAGCTCTTCGGGATGCAAACCTGGCTCGCGCTGCCCGACGGCAGGGAGGAAATCGAACCGGCATTCGAAGCCGTGAAGGATCTTCCGGTGATCGAGGACGGACGGGCCAAGGCCATCGTAATCATGGGCGAATTGTGGGGCGAGCGCGCACCGACGACCACCTATGCCGATACGATTTATGCCGAGATCGTGCTCGGCGCTGGCGGGGCAATCCCGCTCGAGGAGGACGCCGACGAACGCGCCGCCATGCTGGTCAGCGGCGAAGCAAGCGTCGACGGCCATGCGCTCAAGCAGTTCGAGCTCGCCGTGCTCCAACCGGGTCGCGACATGACGCTCGAAAGCAGGGGCGGCGCGCGCGTCATGCTGCTCGGCGGCGAGGCGTTCGAGACGAGGCGCCATGCGTGGTGGAACTTCGTCAGTTCGAGCCGCGAGCGGATCAACCAGGCCAAGGAAGACTGGCGCAAGGGGCGTTTCGCCAAGGTCCCGGGAGACGAGGAGGAATACATCCCCCTGCCCGACGGCGCGCCGAAGACGGTTACCTATCCGTGAGGGGAAATAGATGAGTTTCGAGGGAAAGACCGCGTGGATTACAGGCGCGAGCAGCGGGATCGGCGCAGCGCTGGCACGCGAATGGGCCAGCCGCGGCGCGCATGTCATCCTCTCGGGCCGCGACGAGGCACGCCTGTCCGCAGTGGCCGGCGAACTCGATACGGAAACGCTGATCCTGCCCTTCGACGTGCGTGACGAAGATGCGATGCAAGCGGCGACGGGCAAGGCAACCGACTGGCGGGGCGGCGTCGACATCTTTGTCGCCAATGCTGGCATCTCGCAGCGCAGCCCCGCGGTCGAGACCGACATGCAAGTTTATCGCGACATCATCGATATCGATCTGACCGCACAGATCGCTGCGACACAGGCGCTGCTGCCGCATCTTGTCGAACGCCAGAGCGGCACGCTGCTGTTCATCAGCTCGATCGCGGGCAAGGTCGGTGTGCCGATGCGCACGGCCTATTGCGCCGCGAAGTTCGGACTGATCGGCTATGCCGATGCTCTGCGCGCCGAGCTCTCGCAGCAGGGCGTTTCGGTACATGTCGTATGCCCCGGATCGGTCGCGACCGATGTCAGCCGCAACGCACTGACCGCCGATGGCAGCAAGCGCGGGCGCTCCGACAAGGTGATCGACAACGGCATCGCGCCCGATGATGCCGCCAGGCGGATCGTCGATGCGGTCGAAGCCAACCAGCGCGAAATCATCGTCGCCGAGGGCATGGAGGAGGCGATGGGTGAGCTGCGTCGCACGCCCGACCAGCTGCTCGATCAGGTCGCGGGCATGGTCGCCGCCGGATACATGGAGAAGATG
>JBFOLW010000145.1:0-17549 GCA_040830305.1 Erythrobacter sp. | reverse complement strand
TGTCGACATGCATCAGCGGGAAGGGCGGGGGCGAGGGGTAGAAGGCCTTCTTGGCAAGGTGCAGCATCACGGCGCTGTCCTTGCCGATCGAATAGAGCATCACCGGCTTGTCCGCCTCTGCGGCGACTTCGCGCATGATGTGGATGCTCTCGGCCTCGAGCCGCTGAAGATGGGTAAGGGTGGTGCTGTCGCTCATATATCCGTCCTTTGGCGCTCGAGAAGTAGGATGCGCGGGCGCAGTTGAACCTCCCAAATGGGAGGTGCTAACGGGGATTCATGCGGATTCCCAATCTCGGAGAGACAGAACTTCTTGTGCCCCTGCACGAAGGAGTTTTCGAGCAGCCGATGTGGCACACTTTCCTGCGCCAGTTGCGCAGCGTGTGCGGGGCCGATACCGTCGCGATCGGTCTGCGCAGTGCCGACGGCGGCGAGGATATGGCGCTGGTCGATGGCCACGCGGTCGATCTTCCCGAATCCGACATGCGGATCGGCCGGGTCTATGCGGGGGACGAGCTGGGACATGGCGATGCAGCGCTGCGGGCGGTCCGCACGCGATCGGGCGAGGGGCTGGACCTGACCCTTTGCGTCGCGGCACCTGAGGCACCCGGCGCGCAAATCGCCAGCCTGCTGACCGCGCTCGTTCCGCATCTGCGCGTGGCGCTCAAAGTCTTCGCCTCGATCGAACGCGAGCGGAACCGGGCATCGGTGAGCGCGGAGGCGGTCCGGCGGATGAATTTCGGCTGGATCGCGATCGACGAGCGCTGCCGGATCGTCGATTGCGACCCACAGGCGCAGCGGTTCCTGGAACGCTCGGGCGCGTTGCGCTTCGGGTCTTACGACAGGCTGATGCCCTCCTCTCCGGCAGCCGACCGGCAGCTGACCGGCTTGGCCAAGGCGATGAAGGCGGACCGGCGCCATCGCCCGCGTGCAATCAACCTGAGCCAGGACCCGTGGATCGACATCCTCGTCGCTCCCTTGCGCCTGCCGGCGCTGGGTGACGAGGCGAGAGTTGTGGCGATGATCTATCTGCGCGGCGATCGGTCTTCGAGCGCCGACCGGCATGAGCAGCTTGTCGATCTGTTCGATCTGACGCCTGCCGAGGCACGGCTGGCCTGGTCGCTGGCGCAGGGGCTGTCGATTGCCGAAGCCGCCGAAGCGCATGGCCTGACCGTCGAGACGGCGCGCTATTACTCGAAACGGATCTACGCCAAGACCGGTGCACGGGGGCAGGTGGATCTGGTGCGCAATATCCTCACCGGGGTGCTCGCGCTGGCCTGAGGAGAGGCGGTCTTTCCTACACCCCGCCTGCCGGGCTATGCCGCATGGTGGCCACGCCAGGCAGTGTGACCATTTCGCGCCGGGGAACGTCCACCGCCAGAAAAATCGGCAATGTGTCACCCTGGAGCGGTCGAAAAGAGCTTTTGTGTTTTAAAATCAGATAATTATGTGTGTAGGATAACGCGGACACCGGTGTAACCACCTGTCACCTGCAAACCGGGTCCGTGCGCGAGGCCAAGTCGGGCCAGAAAGTGTCAGCGCCGCGCTCGATCACGGTGCTACCCAGCCTGCCGCTCCAATAGGCGTCGGACCCGTATTCGGAACGCCACTGCCACAACCGCCGGGTCAGATGGTGCAGGCCATATTCCTGCGTAAAGCCGATCGCGCCGTGGACCTGGTGGGCGATGGCGGTCCCAACTTCGACTGCGCGGTTGGCGCGGAGCTTGGCGGCGGCGATCTCGAATTCGGCATCGCCCCGGTCGAGCGCCTGCGCCGCGCCCATGGCCGCGCAATTGGCGGCCGCCGCCTCGCAGGCGAAACTGGCGAGGTTCTGCTGCACCGCCTGGAACTTGCCCAGCGGACGGCCGAACTGCCGGCGGTCGTTGACGTAAGCGACCGATAGCGCGAGCGCCGCATCGAGCGCGCCCGCGATCTGGCAGGAGCGGGCGAAGGCCATCGCGAGATCGCTCTCGACCCCCTCGGCGCGCTCCACGACCAGCGCGGGCAGGTCGATGCCGAGCGCGTGATAGCCCGCGAGCCGGAAGACGGTCAGCGCGTCGATCCAGTCGCCGCCGAAGCCGCCCTCGGCCTCGGCCACCAGCAGCAGCGGCAGGCCGAGTTCCTCGAGCTGCGCACGGTCGCGCTCCTCGCTGGCGCCGGGACCGAGTTGCGCAAACAGCGGGTCGGCCATTTCGGCCAGCATGCGGCGGGTATCGCTCATCGCAGCCCCAAACCTCGGGCAATGATGCCCTTGATGATCTCGCGCGTGCCCCCGCGCAGCGAAAAGCTCGGGCTCACCTGCAGCAGGTAGAAGCACACTGCGCGCAGGGTTTCGGCGTCCGCATCGCCGAAATCGACCGCCGCCTGCACCAGCTGCGGGATCGCCTGTTCGTAGGAATTGCCGAGGTCCTTGACGATCGTCGCCTCGAGCGCCGGATCTTCGCCGCGCGCCAGCTTGGCCGCGACCGATGCGCTCATCAGCCGCAGTGTCCACGTCTCCGCCGCCAACCGCCCGACCAGCTGTGCCAGCGCCGGATCGTCCTTGCCCTGCGCATGGCGCATCAGTTCGAGGAACAGCACCATGGATGACAAATACCGCTCCGGCCCCGAGCGTTCGAGCGAGAGTTCGGCGGTCGCCTGCTGCCACCCTTCTCCCTCGGTGCCGAGCAAGGCCGATGCGGGCAGACGGACGTCCTCGAAGAAGACCTCGTTGAACTCATGCGCGCCGGTGAGGTCGACGATCGGCTTCACGCTGACGCCGGGTGCGTCCATCGGGATGACGAACTGCGACAGGCCCGCCTGCCGCTCGCTTCCCGCCTCGCTGCGGATGAGCGCGATCATGAAGTGGCTGACATGCGCGCCGGTGGTCCAGAGCTTCTGGCCGTTGATAATCCAATCGCCGCCGTCGCGCCGCGCCGAGGTGCGCACCGAGGCAAGGTCAGAGCCCGATCCGGGTTCGCTCAGGCCAATGCAGGCGAAGGCCTCGCCGCGCGCGATGGCTGGCACCCAGCGGCGCTTGAGTTCCTCGTTGCCGAGGCGGAGCAGGAGTGGCCCGCTCTGCCGGTCGGCGATCCAGTGCGCCCCGACCGGAGCGCCTGCCGCGAGCAGTTCTTCGATCACGACGTAACGTTCGAGCTGGCTGCGCTCGTGCCCGCCAAATTCCTTGGGCCAGGTCATGCCGAGCAGCCCCGCTTCACCCAGTTTGCGGCTGAAGGCGGGGTCGGGTTTGGTCCAGCTGTTTGCGCGGCGGACGGGGTCGCGCTCACCATGTTCGGCCACCAGCGCGCGCCCCTGCTCGCGCAGGGCAGGCGCCGTGTCGGGCCACGCGACCGTTTCGGTGACGAAGGTCTGCAAGAACTCTCCTCTCGCGCCCTCTCTCACCAATTTACCGCCACACCGCAAGACCCGTTGCATCGAGCAACGAATCCCGACACTGTGCATGCAGAGAGACGAATCCCCAGATTCCGCGAGGAGAGAGACGATGACCGACTACAAGAACCTGATCGACGGCGAGATGGCCGACAATGGCGAATGGCTCGAGGTGCTGAACCCGGCCAACGAACAGGTCGTCGGCCGCGTGCCCGCTTGCGGCAAGGACGAGCTCGACCGCGCGGTCGCCGCCGCACGCCGCGCCTTCAAGGACTGGAAGAAGACTTCCCCCGAGGAGCGCCAGAAGGTCGTCCAGGGCATCGCCGCGGCGATCAAGGACAATGCCGACGAGCTCTATCGCCTGCTCACCACCGAGCAGGGCAAGCCGCATGCGCAGGCACAGCAGGAGATTTACGGCGCAGCCGGCCTCGCCGCCGCGCAGTCGACGCTGACGCTCGACGATGTGATCAACCAGGACGACGATACGCGCCTGTCGCGCACCCGCCGCGTGCCGGTGGGCGTGGTCGGCGGCATCGTGCCGTGGAACTTCCCGATCATGATGGCGATCCAGAAGATCGTTCCCGCGCTGGTCGCCGGCTGCACTATCGTGCTCAAGCCTTCGCCCTTCACCCCGCTGACCACGCTGCGCATCGCCGAGCTGATCAAGGACGTCGTACCTGCGGGCACGGTGAATATCATCACCGGCGAAGACAGCCTCGGCCCGATGATCACCGAGCATCCCGATATCGACAAGATCACCTTCACCGGCTCCACCGCTACGGGGAAGAAGATCATGGAAGGCGCCAGCGGCGACCTCAAGCGCATCACGCTCGAACTCGGCGGCAACGACGCCTCGATCGTGCTGCCCGATGCCGATGTCGAGAAGGTCGCCGAACAGCTGTTCTGGTCGAGCTTCTCCAATGCCGGCCAAGTCTGCATCGCGGCCAAGCGCGTCTACATCCACAAGGATATCTACGACGACCTGTCCAGGGCGATCGCCGACTATGCCAAGACCGTGGTCGTTGGCGACGGTTCGCAGCAGGGCACCGGCGTCGGCCCGATCCAGAACAAGAAGCAGTACGAGCGCGTGCTGGAGCTGATCCAGGATGCAAAGGACAATGGCTACAAGTTCCTGACCGGCGGCGACAAGGATCCCTCGGGCACGGGCTATTACGTGCCGATCACGATCCTCGACAATCCGCCCGAGGATGCGCGGATCGTCGCCGAGGAACAGTTCGGCCCGGTCATGCCGCTGATGAAGTTCGACAGCGTCGATGAGGTGATCGAGCGCGCGAACAATTCGGAGTATGGCCTCGCGGGCGCCGTGTGGACCAAGGACACCGACAAGGGCGTCGAGATCGCCGAACAGCTCGAAACCGGCACGGTGTGGATCAACGAATTCATGCAGCTGTCGCCTTTCACGCCATTCGGCGGGCACAAGCAGTCGGGCTTCGGCGCCGAATACGGCATCGATGGCCTGAAGGAGTTCACCTATCCGCAGGTAATCACGGTCAAGCGCGACGCGCTCGTCTGATCCTGCTTACTCGGGGCGGGGCGGGCCGAAGCCCCCTCCGCCCGGGGTCAGGATCACGAAGGCATCGCCGGGCTGCATTGCGGCAGACCCGGTCGCACCAAAGTCCTCGCGCGTGCCGTCGGCGCGCTCGACCCAATTGCGGCCCGGCTTTGCATCCATCCCCCCGCAGATACCGCGCGGCGCCACCGCCCGCCGGTTGGCGAGCATGTTGGCGCGCATCGGTTCGAGGAAGGTGATCCGCCGCTCGACCCCGTTGCCACCGCTGTAAGCGCCGTCGCCGCCCGATCCGGGGCGGATGGCGAAGCGGTCGAGTCTCACCGGCAGTCGCGTTTCGAGGATTTCCGGATCGGTAAGTCGTGAATTGGTCATGTGCGTCTGCACCGCGCTGGTCCCGGGATGGTCGACGCCTGCGCCCGACCCGCCGCAGATCGTCTCGTAATACTGGTGCGCCTCGTTGCCGAAGGTGAAATTGTTCATGGTTCCTTGCGCAGGCGCGAGACGGCCGGTCGCCGCGAACAGTGCATCGGTTATCACCTGGCTGGTTTCGACATTGCCCGCGACCACCGCCGCGCCCGGATTGGGATTGAGCATCGAGCCTTGCGGCACGATCAGTTCAACCGGGCGCAGGCACCCGTCGTTCATCGGGATCGCGTCGTCGATCAGCGTGCGCACGACATAGAGCGCGGCGGCGCGGGTGATCGATTTGGGCGCGTTGAAATTGCCGGGAAGCTGGTCGCTGGTGCCGGTGAAGTCGAACACCGCCGAGCGTGCCTCGCGATCGATGCGGATGGCGACCTTCACGACCGCGCCATTGTCCATTGGATAGGCGAAGCTGCCGTCGTCCAGCTTGCCGAGCAGTCGGCGTACGCTTTCCTCCGCATTGGCGAGGACGTGGTCCATATAGGCGCAGACGACGTCGCTTCCCTGGTCGTGCGCGGCGGCGTGGAGCAGTTCCTGCCCCCGCGTGCAGGCGGCGAGCTGCGCGCGCAAATCGGAGATATTACGCGAGGGGTTGCGGGCAGGGTGGGTGGCCGAGGCGAGCAACTCGCGCATTTCGGCCTCGCGGAAGTGTCCTTCATCGACCAGCAGGACATTGTCGATGAGGACGCCCTCTTCCTCGATCGTGCGGCTTTCGGGCGGCATCGATCCGGGCGCGATCCCGCCGATGTCCGAATGGTGCCCGCGCGCGGCGGCGAAAGCGTCGGGCCCGCTGGAATCGTCGCCGAAGAACACCGGCACGATCACCGTGATGTCGGGCAAGTGGGTGCCGCCGCGGAAGGGATCGTTGAGGACATAGGCGTCGCCCCGCCGGAATCCGCGCCCGTCGCGCTTCCCGCCGCGCGCCTCGATCACCCGCGCGATGCTGTCGCCCATGCTACCGAGGTGCACCGGGATATGCGGCGCATTGGCGATCAGCGCGCCGCTCGAATCGAACAGCGCGCAGGAGAAATCCAGCCGTTCCTTGATGTTGACCGAGGTCGCGGTCGACTGGAGGACGACGCCCATCTCCTCGGCGATCGCCATGAAGAGGTTGTTGAAGATTTCGAGACGGACCGGGTCGACTTCGGTGCCCGCTGCGCGTTCGCGGGTGAGGGCGACCGTGCGGGTGAGGAGGAGGCTGCCGTCCCCGGCGAGGCGCGCTCGCCAGCCCTCCTCGACCACGGTGGTGGAGGAGGGGTCGATAATCAGCAGCGGTCCTTCGCGGGTCTCGCTCTCCTTCATCGCCGCGCGTTCTAGCGTGGGCCAGCTTCCCGATGCCGCGCCGCTGGCAGAGAGAGGCTCGGCCTCGATCGCGCCGAGGCCGCCCGAATCGCCGCTCGCCTCGACGCTCAGCGCCTCGACGATGATCGGGGCATCGGCGTTGGAATATCCGTAACGCTGTCGATGGAGCGCGCGGAACGCCTCGTCCATTTCGGCAATGCCGCCGCAGGGAATCGCAAGCAGGCTGTCGCTGCCCTCGAACCGCAGGCGGGCGCGGGCTTCGATGTCGATAGCCTCTTCGCCAATGCCCTGCTCCAGCAAGGCCTCGCGAGCCTCGCTTTCGAGCGCACCAAGTTCTTGTGAAAACCCTGCATCGAGGTCGCGCACGACACTTACCTCGCGGATTACCTTCACCGGAGCGAGGCCGATGCCGTAGGCCGAGAGGATGCCCGCCAGCGGGTGGACGAGCACCGTCTCCATTCCCAGCGCATCGGCAACGCGGCAGGCGTGCTGGCCGCCCGCTCCGCCGAAGCAGGCAAGCGCGTAGCTCGTCACGTCGTGCCCGCGCGCCACGCTGATCTTGCGGATCGCGTTGGCCATGGAATCGACCGCGATCGCGAGGAAACCCTCGGCGATCTCTTCGAGTGATTTCGGCTCCTCCAGCGCGGCCGCGACCTCCTCCAGCCGCGCCCGCGAAGCCTCAGGATCGAGCGGCTGGTCACCGTCTTCCCCGAAGACGCTGGGAAAGAAGGCCGGGTCGATGCGGCCGAGGAACAGGTTGCAGTCGGTAACCGTCAGCGGGCCACGCTTGCGGTAGCAGGCGGGGCCCGGATCGGCACCTGCACTTTCCGGTCCGACGCGGAAACGCCCGCCGTCATACTGGCAGATCGACCCGCCGCCCGCCGCCACCGTGTGGATCTGCATCATCGGCGCGGCAACGCGCACGCCCGCCACAACGCTGTCGCCGGTGAGCTCGTAATCGCCCGCGTAGTGCGCGACGTCGGTGCTCGTTCCGCCCATGTCGAAGCCGATCAGCTTGCGATGCCCCAGCGGCTCGCTCGCCGCGACCATGCCGACCACGCCGCCTGCGGGTCCGGACAGGATCGCATCTTTGCCCCGAAACGCGCCGACCTCGGCGAGTCCCCCGTTCGATTGCATGAACCGCAGCGTGCCGACCTCGGGGAGGCCCGTCTGCAGCCCGTCGGTGTAGCGCCGCAGCACGGGCGAGAGATAGGCATCGACCACGGTCGTGTCTCCGCGCGGAACGAGGCGGATCAGCGGCGCGACTTCGTGGCTCACGCTTACCTGCGCAAAGCCCAGCTCGCGGGCGATCGCGGCGAGCCGCTCTTCGTGATCGCGGAATTTCCAGCCATGCACGAGCACGATGGCAAGTGCATCGATCCCCTCTTCGCGCAAAGTCGAGAATGCGGCGCGTGCTGCGGCTTCGTCGAGCCGGGTGAGGACCTCTCCCTCGGCGGAGACCCGCTCATCGATCTCGATGATCCTCGAAGGAAGCTGCTCGGGCAGGACGATGTGGCGCGCGAAAATCTCGGGCCGCGCCTGATTTCCGATCCGCAGGGCATCACCAAAACCACGCGTGATAGCGAGCGCCACTCGTTCGCCCTTGCGCTCGAGCAAGGCGTTGGTGGCGACCGTGGTGCCGATACGCATCTCGGCGACCGGTCCTTCGCCATGATGCGCCATCAGGCGCCGCACCGCCTCGCTCGCTGCGTCGCGGTAATGGCCCGGATTCTCGGAAAGCAGCTTGTCGGTTACGAGGCGGCCGCCGGGTGTCATTGCGACGACATCGGTGAATGTCCCGCCCCGATCGACGGCAAAGCGCCACGCGCCGATTCCAGCCTCACTAACCATACCAACCCGCTTTGCACGCAGGGCGTGCAAGATCAAACCGGACGGCAGGCGAGAACCGCAATGGCCGCCCCGATCTTGCTTGGACGAATTTCCAAATCGGCTGTTAACCAATTTTGGTTAGCCCTTGGAAAGCGACGGGAGGGGGTCCCGTCGTTGAACGGAACAGGGGTCGTCCATGCACCAACCTAACCGTCGGCCGCTCGAACAGTTGTCGAGCCCGGCCAGTATTTCCGATCGCACGCGCGGTCATGTGGCGCCCGGTTTCGAGCCGGTCGCGCATGCTTTTGCCGCCGCGATAGAGGCTCAGACCGCGCTCGGGGCAGCCTGCTCGATCATCTATCGCGGTGACCGCGTGGTGGACCTGCAGGGGGGCTGGCGCTCGCAGAGCCGGACGCAGCCGTGGCAGGGCGACGATATCGCGCTCGTCTACTCGCTGACCAAGGGGCTTACCGGGATGGCCTGTGCCGTCGCCGTATCGCGCGGCCTCTTCGCCTATGAGGAGCGGGTGGTCGACATCTGGCCCGAGTTTGGCGCGCACGGGAAAGATGCGGTGACCGTCGGCGAGGCCTTGTCCGAACAGGCGGGATTGGCCGCGATCGACTACAAGCTCACACGCGGCAATATCGGCGACGAGGAGGCCATCTGCGCTGCAATCGCCGCGCAGGAACCCAATTGGGCGCCCGGCACGCACAGCGGCAATCACGCCTATTCGCTGGGCTGGATCGCGAGCGAGCTCATCCACCGGCGCGACCCGGGTGGCCGCCGCCTCCCACAATTCTTCGCCGAAGAAATCGCCGGGCCGCTCGGAGCGGATGTCTTTCTCGGACTGCCGGAAGATTTCGACCGCAGCCGGATCGCCCGGATCAAGGGGTTCGGCATGGCGGATCTCTTCATCCACCACACCACCATGCCCTGGCCGCTGACCATCAAGATGTGCCTGCCGGGAACGCTGGCCTTCCGCACGCTCAACAATCCGCTGATCCTCGAAGGGCCGGGCGCGCTCGATTGCGAGGAATTCTGGCGTGTTGGTCAGGGTGCTGCAGGCGGAATGGCTTCCGCGCGCGGACTGACGACACTGTACCAGGCCTTTGCCGAGGGTGGCGAAAAGCTCGGCATCTCGCCGCGGGTGATGGACGCGCTGCGGCAGGGCCATGCCTATCCCGCGAAGGGCCTCAAGGACCAGGTCCTGACCGCCGACATGTATTACTCGCACGGCTTCGAAAAGCCATTCGCCGAGTGGGAATACGCCCGCACCCGCAGCGCCTTCGGGAGTTTCGCGGTGGGCGGCTCGCTCGCTTTCGCCGACCCTGATGACGGCGTCGCTTACGCGTGGATCACCAATCAGCTCGGTACCGGGAAATGGGACGATCCGCGCGAAAAGATGGTGCGCGAAGCCTTCTATGCCTGCCTGGAGACAACCGCATGAGTATTGCCCAGATCGTCCTGTCGGACCTGCACCTCGGCGCCCGCGACAGCCTGCTGACGCATGTGAACGGCAGCGGCGAGATCGCCGAAGGCCCTTCGGAGGTGCTGTCTGCCTTTGCCAATGGCCTGCGCGAAACGCTTGGCGATGGCGAGAAGCCGCAGTTGGTCCTGCTCGGCGATGCGCTCGACCTCGGCCTTTCGCCCTTCGGCGACGTGTCGCAGAGCTTCCTCCAGCTGATCGACGCCTTCTTTCCCGAAACCGGGCGCGAGCTGTTCCGTCGCGACATCGTCTACATCGCGGGCAATCACGACCACCATTTGTGGCGCATGGCGCAGGATCATCGGTTCGTGATGGCCCTGCAATCGGGCCGCATCCCGCGCGATATCGAACAGATCACGCCGATCATGACACAACCGACCATCGGCTGCCGCCTGATGGAATCGCTCGTCGCGCATCGGCCCCATCTGGCAGGCGCCACAGTGCGGATCGCCTATCCCAACTGGGGCATCGCCGATGCGGCAACGGGCCGCGCCGTGGTGATGCATCACGGCCACTATCTCGACGGCATGTATCGCGCGCTGTCGACGCTGCGCGGCTTTCTCGAGGATAACGAGGCACGTCCCGCGACCATGGAACTGCTCGAGGCGGAGAACGGGCCGTGGATCGACTTCCTCTGGTCCGATCTGGGCAGCGCGGGCGACATGGGCGGCGAGGCGGAATCGCTTTACGCGACGATGCTGAGCGCCGGAGCAAGCCACGATTTCGCCGAGAGCATCGCCCGGCGAGCCACCGGAGGCCTCAATTCGAAACTGGGTATCAATCCGAAGATGCAGCTCAAATACGGCATCACGCTCGACAATCTGATCCGCGCCGGGGTCGACCTGACCGCCGGCCAGGCCGCGGAACGCCAGCGCGATGGCTACGGCCATGTGCTCGGCGAGCAAGAGGTCGAGGATATCGGCTGGTATCTCTCCACCCCGGTGGCAGCGCAATTGCGCGATGAACTGGGCGAACTGCCGCGCGAACTGAATTTCGTGTTCGGCCATACGCACAAGCCCTTCCAGGACGAGCTGACCGTCGATGGCTACGAACTGCCCGTCGGCGTCTTCAATACGGGCGGATGGGTGCTTGACGAACCGACGCTGATGCCGGTCCAGGGCTGCGCCGCCATGCTCGTATCCGACGACCTCGAAGTCGCATCGCTGCGGCTGTTCAACGACCCGACCGACGGAACGATGGCGCCCGTGCGGGTCGAAGGCAGCGGACGCATCTCGCGCCTGGCCGACGAAGCCGGCAGCGCGGTCGACAAGGCGGCCAGCCACTGGAGTGATTTTTCGCGCGTCGTGCAGGCGCGCATCGTCGAGGAGGCGGACAAGCGCGTGCGTCGCATGCTCGACCGATCCAATGACAGCCAGCGGGAGGCGGCGGAATGACCATGCAGAAGCGCATCGCGAAAGGGCTCGACAAGGCCAAATCCCACTACACCGTGCTGGTCATCGGGTCCGGCTATGGCGCGGGCGTCGCCGCTTCGCGGCTGGCGCGCGCCGGGCAGGAAGTTGCGGTCCTCGAGCGCGGCAAGGAGCTGCTGCCGGGAGAGTATCCGAACAAGATCTCCGAGGCGCAGGGCGCGATGCAGATCAACGTCAAGGGCGGCCGTATGGGCGAACCAGATGCGCTGTTCGAAGTGCACGTAAACGACGACCAATACGCGCTCGTCGGCTGCGGGCTCGGCGGCACTTCGCTGATCAATGCCAATGTCTCGCTGGAACTCGACAAGCGCTTGCTCGATCAAGCGCATTGGCCTGCCGCCTTCCGCGACAACCCGCAGGAAATCGACGCCTATTACGAGCGTGCGCGCGAAATGCTCGCACCCAATCCCTATCCCGACAGCCACCCCAGGCTGGGCAAGCTGGAGGCGCTGGAACATTCGGCCAAGGCGATGGGGCAACGCTTCTACAAGACGCCGATCAACGTCACCTTCGAAGACAAGACCAACCGGTTCGGCGTCCCGCAGCCCGCCTGTGCCAATTGCGGCGACTGCGTCTCGGGATGCAATGTCGGCGCCAAGAACACCACGCTGATGAACTACCTGCCCGATGCGGCGAACCATGGCGCGGAAATCTTCACCCAGGCAAGAGTGCTGTGGGTCGAACGCGAGGGCCAGAAATGGCGCGTCCACCTCGAGCCGAATGGCAAGCACGCTCCCAAGGGGCCTGCCAGCATCACGGCAGACCATGTCATCCTGGGCGCAGGCGCGCTGGGATCGACCGAAATCCTGCTCCGCTCGCGCGAGAAGGGACTACACCTCTCCGATCGCCTCGGCGCAAACTTCTCCGGCAATGGCGATGCACTGGGCTTTGCCTACGACAGCTATCTCAAGGCGAAAAAACAGGGCGACGAGCTCACCGCTGGCCCGCTCTACGCCATTGGGGTCGGCGCGTCGGATGTCGCGCAGGAGGCTTATCCCGGCCCCTGCATCACCGGCGTGATCGACTTGCGCTCGGCCGACGATCCGACCGAGGGGCTGGTGATCGAGGAAGGCGTCGCCCCCGGCATCATCGCCAGTGCGCTCGCGCCAGCTTTTTTCTTCGGCGAGGCGCTGGCCGATGGCTTCACGCGCTTCGGCATGGATCAGGTCAAGCCGCGCCTGATGGATGCCAAGGCGATCGGCGAGGCCGTCCAGACCGACCCCGGAAGCATTGCCGAATGGGCTTACAAGGGACCGATGGCGCGAACGCAGACCTATCTCGTGATGAGCGTCGACGATTCCGGCGGGCGATTGGCGCTCGACGATGACCGCATCGCGATCCACTGGAAGCGTGCGGGCGAACAGCGCACCTTCCGCCGCGACGATGATCGCATGCGCGAAGCGGCCGAGGCGATCGACGCGCAGTATTTCTCCGATCCGCTGTGGGGTGAACCCTTCGGCAAGAAGCTCATCACCGTCCACCCCATCGGCGGGTGCGGCATGGGCGACGATGCCGCGAGCGGTGTGGTGGACGACAGCTGCCGGGTTTTCGCGGGCACCGCGGGCACCGATGTGCACGAAGGCCTCTATGTCTGCGACGGTGCGGCGCTGCCGGGCGCGGTGGGCGTCAACCCGTTGCTGACAATCACTGCCGTCGCCGAACGCGCGGTCGAAAAGCTCGCCGCGAGGCAGGGCTGGAAAATCGACTATGCTTTGGGCGCGGAAGGGCCGCTGCCCGAACCGGTCGCTGAAGAAGAACCCGAGGCCGAGCCTGCACAGGCCCTCGCGCAGCGGGGCGATACGCTCAAACTAGGTATCGCCAGATGGGTTGCCGGCCACGCCCTCGCACCCGTGGCGAGCGGTATCGAGGACGTAGCGCATCATTTCGAGAACGGAGCGATCGACAAGGCCAAGGCGGCAATTCGCCAGCTGGTCCGCGATCATCCCGAAGCGATGAGCCCGGGCTTCTCCTTCACCGAAACCATGGCCGGACACATCAGTGCAACCGGCTGCCATCACCGCCCCTGCGACCATGCCGAACGCATTCGCGACGATTTTGCCATTGGCGAAGCCTGGGGGCGCGTCGAGGACAGCGCCTGCAGTTTCCTGCTGACCGTGGCGACCGACAATCTCCATCGCATGATCGAGGACAAGCAGCACCGTTCGCGCATCACCGGTGAGGTGACCCTGAGCGCCGTATCGGCCGATCCGTTGCCGGTGCGCGAGGGCACCTTCCGCCTGCTGGTGACCGATCCGGACGCTGCCGAGAGCTGGAAGATGCTTTACGACATGGTGCTCGACGGACCCGAGGGGCCGATCCACTTCCATGGGTTCAAGACGCTCGAGCAGCGCGGCAAATCCGATCCCTGGACCGATCTCACAACGCTTTTCGTCACCCTGCGCCACGGCGAAGACGAAACCGGTACGCTGATCGGTCGCGGTGTGCTCAAGCTTGGCATCGACGAGTTCATGCGCCAGCTGACCACTATCGAAGTCCACGACAGCGATACGCTGATCGGCCACATCGTGAACCTGATTCCGCAGGCCAAGAAAGCGATCGAGACCTATTTCGTCGCCAAATATGCAGGCTTCTTCGCGATGACGGTGTTCCGTGCCTATGGCGGGATGCTCGCGACGCTCAACGATTTCCCGGCCAAGGACGGCGAGCAGCTCGTGCCGCGCGAAATGCGCCTTCCACCTGCGGAGCGGCATATCGTGCAGACTGCTGATGGCGCGAATATCGGTCTTACCCGCTATCGCGGCGGACCGCGCGGGCCCCTGGTTCTCGCGCCCGGCTTCTCGGTTCGCGCGTCGAGCTTCGCCACCCCGACGGTGGAGGAGAATCTCGCCGAAAGCCTGGTCGCGCAAGGCTATGACGTGTGGCTGTTCGACTATCGCGCCAGCGGGGATTCGGGCAACGACACCCAGAACCCGCCATCCTTCACAATCGACGATATCGCGCGGTACGACTGGCCCGCGGCCGTCGTGAGGATCCGCGCCGTTTCGGGGGCCGAAAGCGTGCAGGCCATCGCCCATTGCGTCGGGTCGATGAGCCTCCTGATGGGTATCGGCGCGGGCTGGGTGTCGGGCGTGCGCTCGATGATATCCTCGCAGCTGACGCTGCATCCGGTGACCGACTGGCTCAACTATATGAAGGCCGATCTCGGCGTAGCGGGCGTTCTGGGGCAGATATCGCTGCTCGACGGTCACCTCGATTTCGCCAGCCAGGGGACCGACGCGGACAATGAGATCGACGCGATCGCCTATCAGATTCCGGTCCCCGAGGGGCAGGCTTGCACGAACCCCACCTGCCGCCGCGTGTTCGGTGTGTTCGGGCCAAGCTGGGATCATGCCCAGCTCGGCCATGACACGCATGTCGCACTCGGGAGCATGTTCAGTCGCGTGCCCTTGGCGCCGTTCGAGCAGTTGCAGGAAATCATGCGCCGGGGGCTCGCCGTCGATACCGGGGGGCGGCCGATTTACACCTCGGAGGAAGCGGCAAAGCGTCTGGCCCTGCCTATCAGCTTCCTGTCGGGCGCGACCAACAAGATCTTCTATCCCGAAAGCGGTCAGCGCACGCGCGTCTGGCTGCAGGACCGGAACGGTCGTGAACTCTATCGGCAGCATATCATCCCGGGGTATGGGCACATGGATCTGTTCATCGGCCGCAACGCCCACCGCGAGGTGACGCCGCTTGTGCTGGAGCAGCTCGAATGGCTCGATGGGCAGACGCACGACAAGGGCAGCGCGGCAGGAGGCAACCGGCAGCGATCGGCACTGCGCTAGCCTTGCCCGACGCGAGGTCGTCCGACTGGAGTGTGGGGAACTTCCCGACCTGATGCAATCGCAGGTGCGAGGTGAGGCTGAACTGGCCAGCCGACCAGGCGGATCCGGCATGGATTGCGGGAAGACATCAGCCTAGCGATCGCTTGCGAGACAGAGAATCTGTATGCTGAGGGCGATCCCTGACGGCTCGACAACGCAACGCCGGGAATGGGCATTCTCTGGGGCTTCGCGAAACGCCAAGACGGGTTCCGGCGATCAAGGTGCTGCCGACGTCGTGATGTGACATCATGCGGACGCTTCAGAGCGCCTTCGACAGGAAAGCGACGTGCTACAGCCCCAGCGCTTCACGCGCAGGGCTCTCTCAAGGGCGGTGTCACGCGCGGTGACGGGTTGGCAGGGTTCGTGCGGTTGAGAACCGGACCTACGTTTGCGGGCTGGCCTTCCCGAACAGCCGTGCGAACTCGACCGCATTCCGCACACCGAATTTGCTGAATATGCTCGCGCGATGAGTCTCGACCGTCCTCGGGCTGATATCGAGGATACGGGCGATCTCCTTGTTGCTGTGACCCTCGGCGATTTGCGCGGCGATGTCTTTCTCGCGCGAGGTGAGCAGGGAAACCAGCGACTTGATCTTCTGGACCTCGTCGACTTCGCGGCGGAGTTCCATCGACCGGGCGATATGGTCGCTGATCTTCCGAGCGAACTCTCTGATCGAAACCGGCTTCTCGACGAAATCGACGGCGCCGCGGTTCATGGCATCGACCGCGAGACTGATCTCGCCGTGGGATGTCAGCAAGATGACCGGCACCGCCTGCGCGTCGGTCGGGATCTTTTCGAGCACTGTCAGGCCATCCATTTCGGGCATCCGCATATCGAGGATGACGCAATCCGGTAGTTCGAACTCGAGGCTTTCCAGGAAATCCACCCCGCTCCGGAATGGATGGCAAATGAACCCGTGGCGCTCGAGCCCGCGGACCAGGGTTTGTCTCACCCCGGATTCGTCATCGACTATCGCGATGCGATGATTTGCCTGGGTATCATCCGACTGGTGCTCGACTTCTTCAGTCAATGCTTCCTCCGCGAGATCGGCATCGGTCAGCCGGGCTGACGTGATCAGCGAGACCGCCTTGTAAGCTGGCATCGGCCGCTTCGCCGTGTCCAAACGGTTTCGGCAACGGGCCGCAGATACTGGCGTCATTGTTCCCGACGAATTGGCCAGCGGCCCCGAGAACCGGTGCATGAGCACCGCTGGCAAGAAAAATGCGATCGCTGGACTGCATTTTCCGCAATTCTTCTTCGATCTCGATACCCTCAACCTTGCGTATCTGAAATACTATCAAGACGTCGTGGCCTTTTGCCATACCTTTGGATTCAAACAAGAAATCCTGCTCATCCGAATTATCTCGAGCCAAGAAGCCAAGCGTCACGACAAACCGCTGAAACAGCTCGATCGCCTGAGGATTGCCGTCTGAAACCAATAAATGGCGCACGCATTCTTCCGCATGGAGGAGGGCGGCGGTATCATCCTTGGTCTCTCAGCGCAAACACGTCGCGTCCATCGGGGGGGAATAACCCGATGGAACCATGAGATCTTTTACAAATGGCTAGTCGCTGCAGGCGGGGGATACGGCTCTGCGGTGACAAGGACCCCTGGTCCAGTATTTCCTTGGCAACAGACGCTCAGCATCTCTTGGTCAGAACAACTAGTCCTCCAATACGGAGGGGGGGCATCGACCCAGAGACCACAAACTACCGACTGCTGGCGAGTGCCTTACCCGGTCGGCTCTCCGGATTGCGGAACCCAGGCTACCTAAGTGATAGGTCCCGAGGCCATGCCTACTCGAAACCGATAGAAGCCCCCGGGATCGGGGAAAATGGCGGAGACGGAGGGATTCGAACCCTCGATACCCGTTACCAGGTATGGCTCCTTAGCAGGGAGCTGGTTTCAGCCACTCACCCACGTCTCCGCTGACGCATCTTGGCTGCGAGGGGCGCGCTATAGCCATGCCCCCGCAAGCCTTCAAGGGGAGTTTTTCGCAAACGATCCTGCGCTCGATTCATCCGCGATGGGACTCGCTTCGCCGTGTTTTCGATTCGGTTCATCGCCGTTTCATTGCCGGGAGGTTCAAAGAGGATTCTTCTCACGGCGCAGCTGTCTGCGCATGCGCCGCCGACACGGAGGGATCGATGATCAAACCTACAAGAATACTGCCGCAAATCGGACTGTTGCTCGCCGCATTCGGCTTGAGCGCCAGCCCGCTGTCGGCCCAGGTCGAGACGATCGACCCCGATACCGCCATCGACGGCGACCTCGTCGAGCAGCCCGGCGACCAGCCGGTGTATGGCGAGCCGGAGCAAGCCACCACCTATACTCCCGAGCCCGAAGTTTCCGCGCC
>JBFOLW010000144.1:0-3492 GCA_040830305.1 Erythrobacter sp. | reverse complement strand
TTGAAAACCGGCTCGATGACGCCCTTTTCCGGAGCGCAGAATTCGACGAACTCGAAGCCGTCGAGACCGATTGGGTTTTCGAAGAGATCAGGCATTTCAATCCTCTGGAACAGCGTTTGGTTTCAATGGAAACTAGTTACGCTTCGATAGTGGTTCTGTCAAGGTATGAACGGGTCGATGCCACGCGATGTTCCGCACTTGAGATGAGCCGCGTAGCACGCGAAGAATTGGCTTGCGCGAGGGGTTTAACTGTGATTCTGTGCGTGCATGAAGCGATCGGGTTCCAAGGCGATGATTCAGAAGGCGAGGGCCACGCAGCACGCTGCGTTGGCAGCGCTGCTCGTGATGGGCGGATTCGCCATCGCCGGCCCCTCCGGACTGCTCGCCTGGAGCGAGAATCTTCGCCTGCTCGATCAGCGCAAGGCCCAGCTTGCTGCGTTGGAGGTCGAGCGTGAGTCGCTCGAGAACCGCGTGGCGCTGCTCGACCCCGATGCGGCCGATCCCGATATGGTCGGCGAATTGCTGCGTAGCCAGCTAAACGTCGTCCATCCGGACGAAGTGGTGATCAAGCTCGAGGACTGAGCGGGCGAAACCTTCGCTTTCCGTAAGGGTTTTCGTATGCACACGCGCTCTGCCGTTGCGCGCGGGCTTCGCCTGTGCCTATAGGCGCAACCGATATTCCTCCCCGGAAGTACAAGGACAAAAGTCTTGGCCAAAGCCCCCCGGAGCAAGAAAAAGCCCGCTAAGTCACCTGCAGAGGATTCCGACTTCGTCCTCCACTCGCTGCAAGAGGCGCTGGAGAAGGACAAGCGCTTCGATGCGAGCAAGGAGCAGATGCTCAATTTCTACGAGCAGATGTTGCTCATCCGCCGCTTCGAGGAGCGCGCAGGGCAGCTCTACGGCCTCGGCCTAATCGGCGGTTTCTGCCACCTCTATATCGGCCAGGAAGCGGTCGCGATCGGCCTTCAGTCGGCGCTCGACGGTGACAAGGATAGCGTGATTACCGGCTACCGTGACCACGGCCACATGCTTGCCTACGGTATCGATCCCAAGGTGATCATGGCCGAGCTCACCGGCCGCGAAGCGGGCATCTCGAAGGGCAAGGGCGGGTCGATGCACATGTTCTCGACCGAGCATAAGTTCTACGGCGGCCACGGTATCGTCGGCGCACAGGTCGCGCTTGGCGGCGGTCTCGCACTCGCGCACCAGTACAACAACGACGGCGGTCTGTGCCTCGCCTATTTCGGCGACGGCGCGGCCAATCAGGGGCAGGTCTACGAGACCTTCAACATGGCCAGCCTGTGGAAGCTGCCGATCGTGTTCGTGGTCGAGAACAACCAGTACGCCATGGGCACCAGCACCGCGCGGTCGAGCGCGGAGACCGAATTCCATCGCCGCGGTACCGCCTTCCGCATTCCCGGCATGGAGGTGAACGGGATGGACGTTCTCGAAGTCCGCCAGGCGGCCGAGATTGCCTTCAAGCATGTGCGAGACGGCAAGGGCCCGGTGCTGATGGAATGCAACACCTATCGCTACCGCGGTCACTCGATGTCCGACCCGGCCAAGTACCGCACGCGCGAGGAAGTGCAGGACGTGCGCGAGCACAAAGACCCGATCGAGGGTCTCAAGAAGGCGCTGCTCGAAAGCGGCTGCACCGAGGACGAACTCAAGGCTATCGACAAGGACATTCGCAAGACCGTGACCGAAGCCGCTGACTTCGCAGAAAACTCGCCCGAGCCGGACGCGTCCGAACTCTACACCGATGTCTTGGTGGAGGAGTACTGAGCCATGGCTATCGAACTCAAGATGCCCGCGCTGTCGCCGACCATGGAAGAAGGCACGCTCGCCAAGTGGCTCAAGTCCGAAGGCGATGAAATCGTCGCCGGCGACATCATCGCCGAGATCGAAACCGACAAGGCGACGATGGAATTCGAGGCGGTCGACGAGGGCACGCTCGGCAAGATCATGGTCGAGGAAGGTACCGAGGGCGTAAAGGTCGGCACGGTTATCGCATTACTGGCGGGCGAGGATGAAGACGTCTCCGAAGCCACTCCGGTCGAAGATGTTCCCGGCGAAGGCAAGGACGTTGGTCGCCCCGACAGCTCGGGCGAGGGCAGCCAAGCAGAAATCGCCAAGCCTGCCCGCAAGGTGGATGTGAAGGACCCCGACGTTCCGGCAGGCACGGATTTCATCTCGACAACCGTGCGCGAAGCCTTGCGCGACGGCATGGCCGAGGAGATGCGCAAGGACGAGCGCGTCTTCGTGATGGGTGAGGAAGTCGCCCAGTACCAGGGCGCCTACAAGGTCACGCAGGGCCTGCTCGACGAGTTCGGTCCCAAGCGGGTGATCGACACGCCGATCACCGAATACGGCTTTGCCGGCATCGGCACCGGCGCGGCGATGGGCGGTCTGCGTCCGATCGTCGAGTTCATGACCTTCAACTTCGCCATGCAGGCGATCGACCACATCATCAATTCGGCGGCCAAGACCAACTACATGTCGGGCGGCCAGATGCGGTGCCCGGTGGTGTTCCGCGGCCCCAACGGCGCCGCCAGCCGCGTCGGTGCGCAGCACAGCCAGAACTACGGACCCTGGTACGCCAGCGTGCCCGGCCTCATCGTCATCGCGCCATACGACGCGGCCGATGCCAAGGGCCTGATGAAGGCCGCCATCCGCTGCGAGGACCCGGTGGTCTTCCTCGAGAACGAGCTCGTCTATGGCCGCAGCTTCGACGTCCCCGATATCGACGACTACGTCCTGCCGATCGGCAAGGCGCGGATCATGCGCGAAGGCTCGAACGTCACTATCGTCGCCTACTCGATCGCCGTCGGTCTTGCACTGGAAGCTGCCGAGGAACTGGCCGGCGAGGGCATCGATGCCGAAGTCATCGACCTGCGCACACTGCGCCCGCTCGACAAGGAGGCGATCCTCACCTCGCTGGCCAAGACCAACCGGCTCGTCATCGCGGAAGAGGGCTGGCCGACCTGCTCGATCGCTTCTGAAGTGATGGCCATCTGCATGGAAGACGGCTTCGACCATCTCGATGCGCCGGTCACCCGCGTGTGCGACGAGGACGTGCCCCTGCCCTATGCCGCCAATCTCGAGAAGCTTGCGCTGATCGACACGCCGCGCATCGTCAAGGCGGCGAAGAAGGTCTGCTATCGCGACTGACACGCAAGACGCTGGCGATGGCGCTGGCAGCCTCCTCGAAGAATGCCCGGAGGTTGCTCGGATCGCCCTCGCCAGCGCGCGAACCGAACGGGACCTGTGGCTCGCCGCATTCGCCCTCGACGGTCGGATCGGGCGTATGGTGCTGGGCGCTAGCGAGCCCCTGCTCGGCCAGATGCGGCTTGCCTGGTGGCGCGACCAGCTCGGCAAGCCCCTTGCGCAGCGTCCTTGCGGCGATGCCTTGCTCGACCTGATCGGCAAGAGCTGGTCAGGAGGAGAGACCGCACTCGTGGCGCTGATCGATGGCTGGGAAGCATTGCTCGC
>JBFOLW010000143.1:0-2334 GCA_040830305.1 Erythrobacter sp. | reverse complement strand
GCTTCGCCCGAAGTGAGCGCATTGTACATGAAGGTGGGCGAGAAGTTGCGCTGCGCGGCAAAGCGCAGGCCGTAGGCATCGCGCACCGCGATCCATTCCGGACGCTCGAAGAATTCGGGGTCGCCGCCGATCGTCATTCCTGGCGCGCGCGCGGCAAGGTCGCCGATTGTCTCGAGGCCGTTCGCCTGCGCCGCGGTGCGCGGCATGGCCAGGCCATAGGCATTTTCGAAGCCCAGCCGACCGAGGACATGCGTGCCGCTGGTGCGGGCTTCCCACTCGACGATTTCGGCCAGCATCGCGTCGCGGTCGGGATTGTCGCGCCGCTCCATCTGGTTGGTCCAGATCGTGCCCGTATAGTCGACCAGCACATCGATCGCTCCGGTCGCAACCGCGCGGTGTGCGACGGCCGAGCCCAGCCCGTCGCGATAGTCCACCTCATAGCCCTCGGCTTCGAGCCGCTGTCCGATGAGGCGTGCAAGGATGTATTGTTCGGAAAATCCCTTGGCACCGATCACGATGCGCTCGTCGTCGCCGCCGCCGAATTGCGCGGCCAGCGCGGCGAGAATGCCGATCGCCACGGCTGTGAGGCCGCCCAGGGTGAGCGCGCGCCGCCGGCCCGCGAGGCCTTTCTCGATGGCACCGAGCAACGCGTCGGCTACCATCGCCAGCCCCGCACTGGCAATGCACCCCGCCAGCACCAGCACCCAGTTCTGCGTCTGCAATCCGGCAAAGATCGGGTCGCCGAGGCTCGGCTGGCCGATCGTGGTCGATAGCGTTGCCGCGCCGATGGTCCACACCGCCGCCGTCCGGATCCCGGCCATGATGTAGGGCGCCGACAGGGGCGCTTCGACCAGGCGCAGGCGTTGCCAGAATGTCATGCCGACGCCATCGGCGGCCTCGAGCACGCCGGGATCGAGATTGGCCTGCGCGGTTACCGCATTGCGCAGGATTGGGAGGAGGGCATAGAGCGACAGCGCGAGAAGCGCGGGAAGGAAGCCTAGAGTTGGGAGGCCCTCGCCGAATATCGCGCGCAAGCTCAACAGGATCGGGAAAAATAGTGCGAGCAGCGCGAGTGCCGGGATCGTCTGGACGAGGCTGGCAAACCCGAGCGTGGCGCGCGCGACGGGCGGTGAACGGCTCGCCCAGATTGCCAGAGGCAGGGCCACCGCTATGCCCAGTGCGATCGCCGCTGCCGAGAGCAGGACATGCGCGGCCAGCTTGTCGCCGAGCCCCAGCAGCGTGGTCCCGATATCGGTCACCGAATCAGTTCCGCCAAGCGGTCCGATTGAGCGCGGGGTACCGCGACCAGCGCCTGCGCAATCGCGCCGCCAGCACCTCCAAGCAGCGCGCGCGGCGTCTCGTCGGCGATGATCGAGCCGGCATCCATCACCAGCACGCGGTCGGCGAGGAGCAGTGCTTCGGCCATATCGTGCGTCACCATGACGGTGGTCAGGCCCAGCCTTGCGTGGAGCGCGCGCACCCGCTCGCCCAGCGCATCGCGGGTGAGCGGATCGAGCGCGCCGAAGGGCTCGTCCATCAGCAGCAGATGCGGTTCGCTGGCCAGTGCCCTGGCGACCCCGACGCGCTGGCGCTGCCCGCCCGACAGTTCGTCGGGCATCCGCGCCGCCATCTCGGGTTCGAGATCGACCAGTTCGAGGAGCTCGGTAATCCGCCGGGCCGTCAAACTCTCGCCCACCAGCCGCGGGCCAATGGCAATATTCTCATCCACGCGCATATGCGGGAACAGGCCGATCGACTGGAACACGTAGCCGATGCGGCGGCGCAATGCCGCAAACGGCAGGCCTTCCACGTCGTCGCCTTCGTAGCGTACGGTCCCCGACGTGGGCTCGACCAGCCGGTTGACCGATTTCAGGAGCGTCGATTTGCCCGACCCCGAAGCACCGACGAGCGCGACGAACTCGCCCGATGCGATGGCCAGCGAAACATCATCGACCGCAGCGGTCGAGCCATAGCTCTTTCGCAGGCTGGAGAATTCGAGCAATGGTGCAGTGGCCTCGATCACTCCGCCGCGTCGACCCCGGCAGTATCGGCATCGTCAGGCAAGACGTACTCCACCCGCTCGAGTTCGATCGTCACCCCGCTATCGCTTTCGGCGCGCAGGGTATCGCCGCTCATCCGGTCTGGCTCCCAGCAAAGCTCGACCCCGTTCTCGTCGCTGGGTGTAAAGCAGAGAATTCTGCCCTGCGTATCACCAGAATACGTCCAGCTGCCGGTCTGCCAGTGATCGCCGTTGCGCAGGTCGCGATAGGTGCCGTCGGGATCGAGAAAGGTGGTGTAGCGCGCCCCGTCGGCGGCCACCGCGCGCCAGGCCGT
>JBFOLW010000142.1:0-23999 GCA_040830305.1 Erythrobacter sp. | reverse complement strand
CGCGTCGCGATCGCTGCCGCTGCGCATCATCGTCAGCGCATCGTCGAGGCGTCCATCGTTCATGCTCTCGATCATCGCCGATATCGTAAGCTTCAGATGCGCCAGATCGGTTTCAAGCGCTCGTATGCGAGGCAGCTGGTCAGGGTTGTCCGCGATCAGTCGGACAAGGTGTTCCCGGGCACGGTCTGCGTCTTTCAATCCGTCCGAATGTGGGCTGAGGAAAACGGGATTGCCGGTGAGCAGGTAGCCTCGACCCCCGCGGATTTGCTGCAGTGTCGCCGCGCGCAGCTGATCGGTAGCCAGCAGGACTTCGAGCGTGCGATCCTGCCTCTCGTCCGCCGCAGTGCGTTCGATCGACGATTGCCAGGCGCTCCAGCTTGCACCGGCCAGAAGCAAGGCCAGAACCGTCACGCAGCCGATCAACAGGTAGCCGCGCCAGCCGGACTTGGGTGTCCGACCGGTGATCTGTTTCACGATCCACATTATTTCCAGCTCTCGATCATGGAAAGCTTATGCAGCAGGTCTGGTTAATCGCCGGATAACCGAGCCAGGCAGACTCTCCGCAGCGTATCGTCGATGCGACACAACCCGATAGTTCTGGAACGATCTCTTAAGTTTGACCCCGCAATCTGGGGCTGGCTCAGCGGTTCAGGCGTCCCTCGATCAGGGCATCGACCACACCTGGATCGGCCAGCGTCGATGTATCGCCCAAGGATCCGAACTCGTTTTCCGCGATCTTGCGCAGGATTCGGCGCATGATCTTGCCGCTGCGGGTCTTGGGCAAGGCGGGAGTGAAGTGGAGATGGTCGGGCGTCGCAATCGGGCCGATTTCCTCCCGCACGTGCCGCCGCAATTCTGCGCCCAGCTCATCGCTCGGCTCCTCGCCGGCATTGAGGGTGACGTAGCAGTATATTCCCTGGCCCTTGATATCGTGCGGGTACCCGACGACCGCAGCCTCCGACACCTTGGGGTGGAGAACCAGCGCGCTCTCCACCTCGGCGGTGCCCATCCGGTGCCCCGAGACGTTGATGACATCGTCGACCCGGCCGGTGATCCAGTAATAGCCGTCCTCGTCGCGCCGGCAGCCGTCGCCGGTGAAGTACTTGCCCCGGTAGGTGCTGAAATAGGTCTGCACGAAGCGTTCGTGATCGCCGTAGACCGAGCGCGCCTGCCCCGGCCAGCTGCGCGTGATACACAGGTTCCCCTCGTTCGCACCGTCGAGCACCTTGCCATCATTGTCGACCAGTTGCGGGCAGATGCCGAAGAAGGGGCGGCCCGCGCTGCCGGGCTTCATGTCGTGCGCACCGGGCAGGGTGGTGATCATGCAGCCGCCGGTCTCGGTCTGCCACCAGGTGTCTATGATGGGCAGCTCCCCTCCGCCGACTGTCTCGTGATACCAGCGCCAGGCCTCGGGGTTGATCGGCTCGCCGACGCTGCCGAGCAGGCGGAGAGCGGACAGGTCGTGCTTCGTCACATGGGATTCGCCCTCGCGCATCAGGGCACGGATCGCAGTCGGCGCGGTGTAGAAGATGTTGACGCCCAGTTTCTCGCACACGCTCCAGAAGCGGTCGTGATCGGGATGGTTGGGCACCCCCTCGAACATGACCGCCGTCGCGCGGTTCAACAGTGGACCGTAGACGATATAGCTGTGCCCGGTGACCCAACCGATATCGGCCGTGCACCAGAACACCTCGCCCTCGCGGTAATCGAAAATGTAGCGGAAAGTGGTCTCGGTCCACACAGCATAGCCGCCGGTGGTGTGAAGCACGCCCTTGGGCTTGCCGGTCGATCCCGAGGTATAGAGGATGAACAGCGGGTCTTCCGCCATCATCGGCTCGCATGCGCAGTCGCCGGACACATCGGCGGAGAGGTCGTGATACCAGTGGTCGCGGCCTTCGGTCATCGCGACCTCGCCGCCCGTGTGGCGCAGGACCAGCACGGCCTTCGTCGGGACCTTCGCCAGCGCGGCGTCGACATTCGCCTTCAGCGGAATGCGCTTGCCGCCGCGCAGGCCCTCGTCGGCGGTCACGATCCAGTCGCTCTGGCAATCCTCGACCCGGCCCGCGATCGCTTCGGGGCTGAACCCGCCGAAGATGACCGAATGGATCGCCCCGATCCGCGCGCAGGCGAGCATCGCATAGGCGCCCTCGGGCACCATCGGCATGTATATCGTGACCCGGTCACCCTTGCGAACGCCCATCTTTTTGAGCGTGTTGGCCATGCGGACGACTTCGGCCCGAAGTTCCCCATAGGTGATCCGGCGGACCTCGCCTTTGGGATCGTCGGGTTCGAAGATCAGCGCCGGCTGCTCGCCGTGGCCTGCCTCGACGTGACGGTCGACGGCATTGTGGCAGATGTTGAGGACGCCGTCCTCGAACCATTTGATCGACACGGGATCGTAGGACCAATTGGCGATCCTGGTCGGGGGAGTGATCCAGTCGAGCCGCTCGGCCTGTCCGGCCCAGAAGTGATCCGTATCCTCCACGCTACGCGCATAGAGCGCCTGATAATCCTCGAGCGTGCAGTACGTGCCCTCGATCGCCGTAGCGGGTCGCTGCACCCATTCCGATCGATCCCCAGTCTCGGTCATGCCATGTCTCTCCTCTTCGCTGCCCTCTCTAGGCAATCGCTGCGCGGGTGCAAACGCCCAGCTTGCTCTCGCATTCCTCGCAATCACACGTTACCAGCCCCCGCGATGCCTATTTCCCGATATTGGATTGCCGCCTCCGGCCTCGCGCTGGCCCAGGCCGCTCCGCTCTCAGCACAGGACGAACAGCCGGTCATAGTGGTGACCGGCGAGGGCCTGGCGGAAACGCCGGCTGCCCCGGCCTACGACGCCCAGGTCATCGAGCGCGAACAATTGCTTGCGGTACCCTCGGGCCGGATCGAGGACGCCTTGTCCGCGATTGCCGGCTTCCAGCAATTCCGGCGCTCGGACAGCCGTTCGGCCAATCCTTCGGCTCAGGGAGCGACCCTGCGAGCGCTGGGAGGGAATGCCACCAGCCGCGCATTGGTGCTGCTCGACGGCGTCCCGATGAGCGATCCCTTCTTCGGCTATGTGCCCTTCAGCGCGCTCACGCCGGAACGACTGGCGCGAATCCGCGTCACGCGCGGCGGCGGTTCCGGCCCGTTCGGCGCGGGCGCGCTGGCCGGCACGATCGAGCTGGAAAGCGCAGGCATCGATGCGGTGGACGGTTTCGACGGGCAATTCCTTGCGAACGATCGGGGAGAAACCGAGGCCTCGGCCACCGCGGGCGCTCGTCTCGGCAGCGGGTTCGTCGTCGCTTCCGGCCGGTGGGACCGCGGGGAAGGCTTTTTCACTACCCCCGTAGCGGATCGCGTCCCGGTCAGCGCACGTGCGGCATTCGATGGCTGGTCGGCGCAGGTGCGCGGCGTTGCCCCGCTCACCGACGATGTCGAACTGCAATTCCGCGGGCTTGCCTATCGCGACGAGCGCACGCTGCGCTTCGAAGGCGCGGACAGCAGTATCGAGGGGCAGGATGCAAGCCTCCGCCTGATCGGGCGCGGCACATGGCAGTTCGATGCCATCGCCTATGTCCAGGCACGCAATTTCACCAATCGGGTGATTTCCTCCACGCGTTTCGTTCCCGTGCTCGACCAGCGCAATACTCCGGCGACCGGTCTGGGTGGGAAGTTCGAGCTGCGACCACCGGTGGGCGATGCGCATGTCCTGCGCCTCGGCGTCGACTATCGGCGTTCGGATGGCGAGCTGTTCGAAGACGCGATCAGCTCCTTCACCGGGGCCATTCGGGCGCGCCGCAACGCGGGAGGGACCAACACCGACGTCGGGTTCTTCATCGAGGACAACTGGACGATCGGCGCGCTCGTGCTGACCGCGGGCGCGCGGCTCGATCGCTGGACTATCCGCAACGGCTTCTTCGACGAACGCCACGCCGATGGCGTTCCGGTGGTTGCGACCAGCTATCCCGACCGCGCGGGTTGGGATACTTCCTTCAGGGGCGGAGCGCTGTACCGGGCAACCGATATGATCGCCCTGCGCGCGGCTGCCTATTCGGGATTGCGTCTGCCGACACTGAACGAGCTCTACCGCCCCTTCGTGGTATTCCCTGTGGTAACCGAGGCGAACGCCGCGCTGGAAAACGAGCGGCTCGAAGGCATCGAGGCGGGTGTCGACCTGACCCCTGCACCCAATATCGCGCTGTCGCTCACCGCATTCGACAATCGCGTGAAGAACGCGATCGCCAATGTCACCATCGATACGAACCTGCGCCAGCGCCGGAATATCGATGCGATCCAAACGCGCGGGATCGAGGCGTCGGCCTCGGCAAGCTGGGGACGGTTCAATCTCGATGCTTCCGCCGCATGGACCGACGCGGAATCGCAAGGGTCCGGCTTCGCGGCCGCTCTCGACGGCAACCGGCCGTCGCAAACGCCGCGTTTCGTTGGCGGGGCGACGTTATCCTACCGTCCGGCAGAGAACTGGACGGTCTCGGCGACCTTGCGTCGCGTCGGCGCGCAGTTCGAGGACGACCTCGAGAGCGACGTCTTGCCAGCCTATACGACGCTCGATGCCTACGCCCGGCTTCCGCTGACCGACCAGGTTGCTCTGGTGCTGCGTGGCGAGAACCTGACCGGCGAGACGATCGTGACGCGCAACCAGGGCGGATCGATCGACCTCGGCGTGCCGCGGACGGTGTGGGGCGGGGTACGGATGGGGTTCTAGCCCCTCAGGTTTCCTCGTCGACCGCATCGGCGACCGACTTCAGATCGTCGCCCAATCCGCGAACGGTATTGCATCCGCCCAGAAGGAGCGATGCGGTAAGC
Organism: Erythrobacter sp.; assembly: GCA_040830305.1. Classification (GTDB taxonomy): domain Bacteria; phylum Pseudomonadota; class Alphaproteobacteria; order Sphingomonadales; family Sphingomonadaceae; genus Qipengyuania. The sequence continues at coordinate 19,193 of JBFOLW010000142.1, read as the reverse complement.
AGGGCGGCGAGGGTTGCGCGACGCATTGATGTGGTTCCAAAGCTCAGAAAGATCGATCGCGGATTTGCGACACCCGCTCCATCGAACAGCGTTAATTGCTGCACGATGAAGGCGTCGAATAATATGAAGTGGTCGGGGAGAGAGGATTCGAACCTCCGGCCCCTGCCTCCCGAAGACAGTGCTCTACCAGGCTGAGCTACTCCCCGACCGGATCGGCCCGAGGCGCTTGGAAAGGCCTGCGGGTGCGAAGCAGGCGCGCCCTATAGGTGTGGATTGCGAGCCGTGCAAGCGGGCAATTTCGACAAATCCGGGTTAGACGCGAATGACGCACCATGTGAGCCGAAAACCCGTGCCTGAACCGCATTTCGAACAGCAATATCTCGATCTCATGCGCCGGATCTGGCGCGAGGGCGACGAGCGCAAGGATCGCACGGGGATCGGAACCCGCTCGATCTTCGGCGCGACGCTGCGATTCGATCTGGCGGGCGGCGCCATGCCGCTGATCACGACCAAGCGAGTCTACTGGAAGACAGCGACGCGCGAACTGCTCTGGTTCCTGACCGGCGACACCAATATCCGCCCGCTGGTGCTCCAGAACGTCAAGATCTGGAACGAGTGGCCGCATGCCCGCTATGTCGAGCAGACGGGTGATGAGATCGCACTCGACGAATTCGTCGAGCGGATCAGGGAAGACGAGGCGTTTGCCGCGCAATGGGGCGAATTAGGTCCCGTCTATGGCAAGCAGTGGGTCGACTGGCCCACCTACCAGCCGGTTGCCGGCGACCTCTTCCGCAAGGCACGCGGGATCAACCAGGTCGCCGAGGTGGTCGATTCGCTGAGGGACAATCCGGGTAGCCGCCGGCATATCATCGAGGGATGGAATGTCGCCGAGGTGCCGGAGATGGCACTGCCCCCGTGCCACAAGACCTACCAGTTCCATGTCGGCACGGGCAGCGACGGGCGGCCTCGCCTCAACGGGCTGCTCTACCAGCGCAGCTGCGACGTCGCGCTGGGCTTGCCGTTCAATCTGTGGTCGGCGGCGTTGCTCCAGCGCATGCTTGCGCAGCAGGTGGGGATCGAGCCGGGCGAATTCGTCTGGATGGGCGGCGACACGCATCTCTACCTCAACCACGAACACCTGATCCGCGAGCAGCTTGCGCGGGAACCGCGAGGGCATCCGCGGCTTGAGATAGTGCGGCGCCCGCCCTCGATCTTCGACTATGCGATTGAGGATTTCGCGGTTCACGACTATGTGCCGCACGGGCCCATCAAGGCGCCCGTCGCGGTGTGACCGAAATCGTATGCACAGGCGTACTTGACCGTTTCTCACTGGCGAAATAAAATAACGCGCGAGCGTAAGATTGCGTCTGGGAGACGATTCTATGGCCGATAGGCCCGAGGGTAATGCAGCCAAGGGCGATAACCGCCCCAAGCTGTCGCTGCATGTTCCCGAACCCAAGTTCCGACCGGGCGACACGGTCGACTTCTCGCACATCGATGTGCCCGAGGCGGGCAGCATGGCGCGTCCCGACGAGGCCTGCGATCCGGCCGAGATGCGCGACATGGCCTTCGGACTGGTCCGCGTACTGGGTGACGACAACAAGGCGCACGGCCCGTGGGATCCGAAGCTGGATCCGGACACGCTGCGCACGATGCTTGGCCACATGGCGATGACCCGCGCGTTCGACGAACGCATGTTCCGCGGCCAGCGCCAGGGCAAGACCAGCTTCTACATGAAGTGCACCGGCGAAGAGGCGACCAGCGTGTCGGCCAGTATGGCGTTGGCGGGCGACGATATGGTGTTCCCCAGCTATCGCCAGCAGGGCATCCTGATCCAGCGCGGCTACCCGATGATCGAGATGATCAACCAGATCTACTCGAACAAGGGCGACAAGCTGAAGGGCCGCCAGCTGCCGATCATGTATTCGAGCCGCGAGCACAGCTTCTTCACCATCAGCGGCAACCTCGCCACGCAGACCCCGCAGGCGGTGGGCTGGGCGATGGCCAGCGCGATGAAGGGCGACAGCCGCATTGCCGCGACCTGGGTGGGCGAGGGCAGCACCGCGGAAGGCGACTTCCATTCGGCCTGCACTTTCGCGACCGTCTACAACGCGCCGGTGATCCTCAATGTGATCAACAACCAGTGGGCGATCTCGAGCTTCAGCGGCTTTGCCGGGGCAGAGCGCACGACCTTTGCCGCGCGCGCGCTGGGCTATGGCCTCGCCGGTCTGCGCGTCGACGGCAATGACGCGCTGGCCTGCTACGCCGCCGAGCGTTGGGCGGCCAATCGTGCGCGTGCCAATGCCGGGCCGACGCTGATCGAATTCTTCACCTACCGCGCGGAAGGCCATTCCACTTCCGACGATCCGAGCGGCTACCGCAGCGCGCAGGAGCGCGAGGAATGGCCGCTGGGCGATCCGGTCATGCGGCTCAAGAACCACCTCATCGCGATCGGCGAATGGGACGAGGAGCGGCAGGAGAAGATGGACCTCGAGGCGGCCGAGCACGTCAAGAAGGTCACCAAGGAAGCCGAAGCCAACGGCATCCTCGGCCATGGCCTCCACCATCCGTTCCGCACCATGTTCGAAGACGTCTTCGAAGAACTGCCCTGGCACCTGCAGGAGCAGGCCGACCAGGCGGTGCGCGAACGCGAGACCAAATTCCCCGAAGGGCTCCCCAACCGATGAGCGAGATCGAGACCAAGGACGCGCCCGCCAGCGCGGGCCAGACCGAACGTCGCCTCAACATGATCGAGGCGATCAACGATGCGCTCGACGTGTCGATGGGCCGCGACGAGGATGTCGTGGTGATGGGCGAGGACGTCGGCTATTTCGGCGGCGTGTTCCGCTGCACCGCGGGCTTGCAGGAGAAATACGGCAAGACGCGCGTGTTCGACACGCCGATCAACGAATGCGGCATCATTGCCGTGGCCGTCGGGATGGGGGCCTATGGCCTGCGCCCGGTGCCCGAAATCCAATTCGCCGATTACATCTACCCCGGGCTCGACCAGCTGATCAGCGAAGCGGCGCGCCTGCGCTATCGCTCTGCGGCGGAATACATCGCGCCGATGACCGTGCGTTCGCCCTTCGGTGGCGGCATCTTCGGCGGTCAGACGCACAGCCAGAGCCCCGAGGCGATCTTCACCCATGTCTCGGGCCTGAAGACGGTCATCCCGGCGACGCCCTATGACGCCAAGGGCCTGCTGATTTCGTGCATCGAGGATAACGACCCTGTCATCTTCTTCGAGCCGAAGCGCATCTACAACGGACCGTTCTCGGGCTATTACGACAAGCCGGTGCAGCCGTGGAAGAAGTTCGACGCCAGCATCGTGCCCGAAGGCTATTACAAGATCCCGCTGGGCAAGGCGCGGCAGGTTACCGAGGGCGAGCAGCTCACCATCCTTGCCTATGGCACCATGGTCCACGTGGTCGAGGCGGTCTGCAAGGAGAAGGGTGTCGAAGCCGATATCCTCGACCTGCGTACGCTGGTCCCGCTCGACATCGAGGCGATCGAAGCCTCGGTCGAACGCACCGGACGCTGCCTGATCGTGCATGAAGCGACCCGCACCAGCGGTTTCGGCGCCGAACTCTCGGCTCTGGTTACCGAGCGTTGCTTCTACCATCTCGAAGCCCCGGTCGAACGCGTAACCGGTTTCGACACACCCTATCCCCACAGCCTCGAATGGGCCTATTTCCCCGGCCCGATCCGCATCGGCGAGGCCATCGACAAGATCCTCAAGGACTGACGCACATGGCGAAATTCACCTTCAACATGCCCGATATCGGCGAAGGCATCGCCGAGGCCGAGATCGTGCAGTGGCACAAGCAGGTCGGCGATACGGTCAACGAGGACGAAGAATTCGTCGACATGATGACCGACAAGGCGACCGTGCCGATGGAAAGCCCGGTCACCGGCAAGATCCTCGAGATTGCCGGCAGCGAGGGCGACATGGTCTCGATCGGTGCCATGCTCGTCGTGATCGAAGTCGAGGGCGAAGTGCCCGATGAAGTCCTCGAAGATAACGAGGCGGCAGCGGAAGCAGCTCCGGCTCCCAAGTCCGCGGAAGTCGAGCAGCGGGTGGAGGTCGAGACTTCGGACGCGAGCGATGCGGACGAGGCGATGGCCGCCGATCCCGCGCCGCCGCCTGCTCCTGCTCCTGCCCCGGCACCCGAACCTGCTCCGGCAGCCAAGGTTCTCGCAACACCTGCGGTGCGCAAGCGCGCCAAGGAACTCGGCGTCGACCTCGCACAGGTGAAGCCCGCCGAGGACGGCCGCATCCGCCATGGCGATCTCGACCAGTTCCTTTCCTACAACTCGGGCTATGGCGCAGCTGCCAAGACCCGTGCGGACGAGGAAAAGAAGGTCATCGGCATGCGCCGCCGCATCGCCGAGAACATGGCCGCGTCGAAGCGAAACATCCCGCATTTCTCCTATGTCGAGGAATGCGACGTTACGGCGCTCGAAGAATTGCGTGCGCAGCTCAATGCCAATCGTGGCGACAAGCCCAAGCTGACGATCCTGCCGCTGCTGATCACCGCGATCTGCAAGACGCTGCCCGATTTCCCGATGATCAACGCGCGCTACGACGACGAAGCGGGCGTGGTGACGCGCCACGGCGCGGTGAACATGGGCATGGCGGCGCAGACCGATGCCGGCCTGATGGTCCCGGTGATCAAGAACGCGCAGGCCAAGAACCTGTGGCAGCTGGCGAACGAGATTTCGCGTCTCGCCGAAGCGGCGCGCACCGGCACGGCAAAGTCGGAAGAGATGCAGGGCGGCACGCTGACCGTCACCTCGCTCGGCCCGCTTGGCGGTGTGGCCACCACGCCGGTCATCAACCGTCCCGAGGTCGCCATCATCGGCCCCAATCGTATCATCGAGCGTCCGATGTACGTCACCGGCACCGACGGGGTCGAGCGGATCGAGAAGCGCAAGCTGATGAACATCTCGATCAGCTGCGACCATCGCGTGGTCGATGGATGGGATGCGGCGAGTTTCGTCCAGGCTCTCAAGAAGCTGCTTGAAGCACCGGCACTTATCCTCGTCGATTGATCTGCTAGGCTGTCGCGCATGACGCGTGACAGCCGAGTCGACGACTACATCGCAAAAGCGCAGCCCTTTGCGCGCCCGATCCTGAGCCATATTCGCGAGCTCGTGCATCGCGCGCTGCCGGACGCCGTCGAGGCGATCAAATGGGGCGTGCCGCACTTCGTCGTCAACGGGAAGAACGCGGTCGGCATGGCCTCGTTCAAGAACCACGCATCGCTTATGGTGTGCAGCGATGAAACCGCCGGCAGCGGCATGGGCAATTTCGGAAAGATCACCGGGCTCGATATGCTCCCGTCCGACGACGTGCTGATCGCGCGGTTCAAGGACGGGGCGGAAAACGCGCAGGGTCGAACGGCAAATCAACCCAAGCCCAAACCGGCGATTCCCATGCCCGACGATTTCGCTACCGCTCTTGCCAACACGGCCGGGGCGGAGGAGGTCTGGACCGGCTTCACCGATGCGCAGCGGCGCGATTACCTCGACTGGGTTACCAGCGCGAAGCGCGAGGCGACGCGGGTCAAGCGTATCGCTACCGCCGCCGAATGGATCGGCGAAGGCAAGCGTCGCAACTGGAAGTACGAGAAGTGCTAGGGCAGTTCCACCAGCGTTCGTAGGTCGGCTTGCTCGGCAACGTCGGCGATCGATCCGGAGAAAGCTGTCTGCTGAATGTCGAGCGCGGATTGCGTGGCGATCCCGCCTGCCCCCAGCAGGCTGATCGAAAACGCGAAAATGAGCTTTGCGAGCATTGTGACCCCCATGGCGTCCCCACGCGTAAAGGCTTGGCAAATCTTCGCCGGGAAGGGTTAAAATCGCGTAAATGCAGGGCCGAATTCCGGGCGACAAAAAAATGCAAAAAAAGCGCAACATCGGCCATTGACAGGAATCGGAGCCGCCCGTAGATGCGCGGCTCCCAAGTGGCTACGCGGGTGTAGCTCAGTTGGTTAGAGTGTCGGCCTGTCACGCCGAAGGTCGCGGGTTCGAGCCCCGTCACTCGCGCCACTTGGGTATTTTCCTATATCATTTGCCGAAAACTCTCCCCGACCGGGGGTGCCCGTGAGCGTGCATGCTCGCGTCGGTGAAGCATTCATTCAACCACTGGGTTGACAATTGGTGCTTGTTGTCATTACTCAACCGAATGGTTGAGAATGAAGCGTCTTGTGATCTCGTCTTTCGGGCCCTCGGCGATCCTACCCGGCGGCGGATGATAGAGGCACTGAGCCGTCGGGACATGACCGTCGGCGAGCTGGCCGAACCGCTCGATATGACCCTTGCCGGTGCATCCAAGCATATTGGCGTGCTCGAACAAGCGGGACTGGTCGCACGCCATAAACGCGGGCGCGAGCGGGTATGCTCGCTTCGGCCCACCGGGCTGGCAGGGGCGCGTGAATGGGTCGAGCGGTATGCCGCCTTCTGGTCGGACCGTCTCGATGCCCTCGATCATGCCTTGAAGGAGGATGACCATGACTGAATACGGCAAGCAGATCGGCCCGGCAGAACTCGAGTTCGTGCGGCGTTTCGATGCGGATATCGAAAAAGTCTGGCAGTTCTTGGTCGACCCGGAGAAGCGCAAGCTCTGGTTCTGCGGCGGTTCAACCGATGCAAACGTAGGCGGCGCAATCATCTTCGACTTCGACCACCGCCGATTGTCGGATTCCCCGCCTCCGCAGAAATACGCTTCGGAAGAGATTGCGACGCACCGCGGGACGATCCTCGAATACGACCCGCCGAACAGGCTTGCTTTCGACTGGTTCGAGTCCGCTGGCGGCGAAAAGAGCCGGGTCGAGATCGACCTGGCCGCCATCGATGCGGAAACGACCGAACTGAAGCTCGTCCATCGGGGCGTGCTTGGCCACGATATGCTGATCGGGGTTTTCGCCGGTTGGCACGGACACTTCGACCTTTTGGCAGAAGTGCTCCACGGGCCGCGCAAGACCGATTTCTGGCTGCATGACCAGGCGCTCGAAGCCGAATACGAGCGCCGGATCCCCGCCGGCTAGCCTGTCTCGCCCGAGGCGATCCGGCGAAGGTTCTCCTCGTGACCCTGCTTGTCGATCTTGTAGCGCGAGACGAAGAACAGGGCGGTCAGCCACAGGACCAGCAGCGAGGGCGCATAGAAGGCGCCGAGATTCCACAGGATGCGGGGATCGACACTCGCCGGATCGGCGCCTTCGGGAAAGGCGATCAGCGACAGGATCAGCCCGGCGGCCAGCACTCCAAGACCCTGCGTTGTTTTCCGCGTGAAGGTCATCGCCGCGTAGTAGACGCCTTCGGAACGCCTGCCGGTCCTGACCTGGTTCGATTCCACGAGATCGGCGATCATCGAATAGGCCACAGCTTGCACCGCTATGATCAGCGCCAGGTCGATGACATTGATGCTCAGCACCAATGGGAACAACAGCGGGTCGCCGTTCTCGGGCATCAGGCTGGCCAGTCGCAGCAGCACCGGCGCGGGCTGGATCGTGAACGCCAGCAGGCCAAGAACGATCGTCGCCTGCTTCTTGCCCAACCGGCGGGTCGCCCAGGGTGCGATGAGAAAACCCAGCAGCGCCGAGACGAACACGGTGCAGGTCCAGATGAAGATCTGGAACTCGCTGAAACCCCAGAAGTAGTTGAGCATCAGGAAGGCAAGCGCGGCGGACAGGCCTGTCGCTATGGCGAAGAGGATGGTGGCGAAGAACAGAGACAGGAAACTTTTCTCGCTCAGCGTCTCGACCATCTCGCGGAAGATGCGGCGGACGCTGTAGCGCTCGCCTGTTTGGACCGGGCGGTGGAGGTGCGGGATCCGGCCGTGCGTTCCGAGTGCGGAAAGCATGATCGCGGTGAAGATCAGCATTGAACCGATAATGCCATAGGTCACATAGGCTTGCTGGTCGCGCATTCCCTGCGGGCCGGTCAGGAGCACGCCGAACATGACGATGCTCATGAGGTTGCCGCCCGACCAGCCGAAAAACAGGCGGTACGCCTGCAGGCTGGTGCGTTCCTCGTAATCGCTCGTCAATTCGGGGATCAGCGCCGAACTGGGCGTCTCGTAGAAGGTGATGAAGGTGCGGATGAGGACTGCAAGCAGGGTGAGGTAGGCGAACAGTCCGGTCTGGCCCCAGTCGGGCGGGTTCCACAGCAGGAAATAGCTCAGCGCCACGGGCAGCGCGGCAGCGTACATGAAGGGATGGCGGCGCCCCCACCGGCTGCGGAAATTGTCCGACCAGTAGCCGACCAGCGGATCGCTGATCGCATCGACGACCAGCGCGATCAGGATGGCGAGACCCACGAGACCCGGTTCGAGACCGATCACGGTTCCATAGAATAGCAGCAGGAAGTAATCGAAGCCGTTGTTCTTGATGCCGAAAGCCGCTGCGCCCGAGCCGTGCGCGAGCTTGAGCCAGACCGACGGTTTGTCGGCCTCCGCCGTCTGTGTGGTCATGTCCTCTCCCTTGGGGTGGGGAGGCTAGGGCAGGCTATGCCCCTTGGCAATCAGCCCCAGCGGCCGGTTTCCATCCAGATCAGGAAGCGGCGCAGAGGCAGGAGCCAGACGAGGCCCAGCACGATATAGATTATGGTTTGCACAAGCGTGGGCCAGTCGCCGATCAGGCCGGGCGCGTAGCGCGCAATCACGAGGCCGTAGATCGTCAGGCCGATCAACAGCCCGAGCAAGCCGACCGGGATGCGCCAAGTGGGTTCTTTCCTCATGCGAAAGGTCCGTAGATGCGGGTTGGAGTGACGATGGCGGAAAGCGGCTGATCGTGTGCTTCGACGGGCAATTTATCCACCCGCTGCGTGTCCCAGGCAAGGCCGATCGCGGTCGTGCCGGGATGTGCAGCAAGCCAGCGGTCGTAGTGGCCTCCGCCCTGGCCGAGCCGCGCCCCTTCCACGGTAAAGCCGACCAGCGGGACGAATAGGACGTCCGGCGTTACCGGTTCGGCGTTGGCGCCAGGCTGCTGGATGCCGAACGGGCCTCTCTCGAGATCGCTTTCCTCGAACGGGTCGGAAAACCGTGCGAATTCCATCGCCGCGTCCTCGTCTGGAAATCGGGGGAGGGCGATGGTGTGACCCTGCTCGAGAAAGAAGCGGGCATAGGCCGCCGTCGGCGCCTCGGATGAGGTTGCCCGATAGAGCGCGATCAACGCGCCATCGGGAACCAGCGCCAGCAGCGGGGCCGGGGGGCGCATGAAAACCAGCGTACGCATGCTTTCGGGCAGAGCGGCCACATGATCACGGCGCGCGCTGCGGAGCTCCTTGCGAAGGTCGTTCTTGGTCACGCTGGGATCTGGCTCCTCGGAAAGTGGCGGGACCACCATGGGTCGTTTCCGGCGAAATCCTCTGACGCCTAAACGTCAGGTGGGTGCCGTATGCCCCAATCCCACGGCCGAACCGGTGGACCGGGACAGGGACAGCTCCCTTGGATTGCTTATAGCCTCAGGGATGTTCATGCGGCTCGTGCCGGGCAGCCCCGCCATCGCGCTATTTAGGGTGCGTGCGCGCCACCCTCAAGGGTTGATGCAGCATTCTCGAGCGCGCCGGCAATGCGTTCGAGTTGCCCTGCCAGCCTTTCGGCATCCACATCGGGCTGCGCGGCGGAATGCAGCTCGGTCTTTGCATCCTCGAGTTCGTCCGCGAGCAACAGCGCGGCGAAGAGCAGGTTCTTGGCTTCCTGGTTCGACAGGTTTGCACCCATCGACCCGAGTTTTGTATCGATCACGCCAGCTAGCCGCTGCACATGCTCCTCCTGCCCGTCAGCGCAGGACACGGTGTAGTTGCGACCCCCGACAGCAAGCGTGACGTCGCTCATTTCTCGAGCCCCGCGATAAGCGCGTCGAGTTCGGAGACGGTGGAGGAGACGCTTTCGCGCAAGGCTTCGTGCCGCGCTACGAGTTCGGCGTTGCCCGCGCTCCCAGCAGCGCTCGCATGCGTGGCCAGCGCCGCCTGCGTTTCGATGCGGGCAAGCGCACGATCGATACGGTCCATGGCATTTTGGATGCGTTCGGAGCTCATGACATGGCCGGAATACCAAGATAGCGGCGCAAAGGCAAAGGCTTGGCGCCTTCTGTTGATAAGTGGGGTGAGGCAACGTCGGGTTGTGCATGGCGGCCTGCGCGGGTTGACCTCGCGCGCACGCTCCGCGAAGGCTTCGCGCGCGTCGAATCGCCCCTTTTTCCCGGAGTAATTTTCCATGAGTCTCGACACCGCCCGCATGGTCCAGATGGCCAATGCGATCAGGGCACTTTCGATGGATGCGGTGCAGGCGGCGAATTCGGGGCATCCCGGAATGCCGATGGGCATGGCCGACGTCGCCACCGTGCTCTGGAGCGAATACCTCAAGCACGATCCGCAGGCTCCCGACTGGGCCGATCGCGACCGCTTCGTCCTGTCCGCAGGTCACGGCTCGATGCTGATCTACAGCCTGCTCCACCTGTCCGGCTATGCTCGCCCGACGATGGATGACATCCGCAACTTCCGCCAGCTCGGCAGCCCCTGTGCGGGGCATCCGGAGAACTTCCTGCTCGACGGCGTCGAAAGCACCACCGGTCCGCTGGGTCAGGGGCTCGCGATGGCAGTGGGTATGGCAATGGCCGAACGGCACCTGAATGCCACTTTCGGTGACGAACTGGTCGACCACCGCACCTGGGTGGTCGCGGGCGACGGCTGCCTGATGGAAGGCATCAACCACGAGGCCATCGGCCTTGCGGGTCACCTCAAGCTCGGTCGCATGAACGTGCTGTGGGATGACAACGACATCACCATCGATGGTTCGACCGACCTATCGACCAGCGAGGACATAAAGGCGCGCTACGCAGCGACCGGATGGCATGTGGTCAGCTGCGACGGCCACGATTTCGACGATATTCGTCGCGCGCTCGATGCGGCAGTGGCCGACGAGCGGCCCTCGCTGATCGCCTGCAAGACGGTGATCGGCAAGGGTGCGCCCAACAAGCAGGGCACCAGCGCCACGCACGGCGCGCCGCTTGGCGATGACGAGATCTCCGCTGCGCGCGACGTGCTCGGCTGGGATGCCAAACCTTTCGAGATCCCCGAACAGGTCCTTGCCGACTGGCGTGGCACTGCCGAGCGCGGTGCGACCGCCCATTCGAAATGGGATGTGCGTCTGTCGAACAGTTCCGAGAAGGCCGAATTCGAGCGCCGCATGGCGGGTGAGCTGCCCAAGGGCTTTAGTCTCGACAACTACATCCAGTCGCTTATGGCCGAACCGCAGAAAGTCGCCACCCGCAAGGCAAGCGAGATGGCGCTTGGCCAGATCAACGCCAAGCTTCCCGAAACGATCGGCGGCAGCGCCGACCTTACCGGGTCGAACAACACCAAGGCCGGCGGTATCGGCGCTTTCACCGCGGACGATTATTCGGGCCGCTACGTCTATTACGGCATTCGCGAATTCGGCATGGCTGCGGCGATGAACGGCATGGCGCTGCACGGCGGGGTCATTCCCTATGGCGGGACCTTCCTCGTCTTCACCGACTATTGCCGCGCGGCGATCCGCCTCTCGGCGCTGCAGCAGGTGCGGGTGGTCTACGTGATGACGCACGACAGCATCGGGCTGGGCGAAGACGGTCCGACCCACCAGCCGATCGAGCATGTCCAGTCGCTGCGCATGATGCCCAACGTACTCGTCATGCGGCCCGCCGATGCGGTCGAGACCGCCGAGTGCTGGGAGATCGCGCTGCGCCAGAAGGATCGCCCGACGGTGCTGGCGCTGACCCGCCAGGGCCTGCCGCAAGTGCGTAACGCGCCGGACGAGACCGACATGTGCTCGAAGGGCGCATACCGGCTCAAGAAGAGCGGCAATGCGCCGAAGGTCACGCTGGTCGCCAGCGGCAGCGAAGTGCATGTCGCGCTCGAATGCGCCGAGCAGCTCGAGAAACAGGGCGTCGGTGCCCAGGTCGTCTCGATGGTCTGCACCGAGCTGTTCGACGAGCAGGATGCAGCCTATCGCGCCGACATTCTGCCCGCCGACACGCTCAAGGTGTCGATCGAGGCCGGTACGACTTTCGGTTGGGAGCGCTATGTCGGGACCGATGGGCTGACGATCGGTATCGACCGCTTCGGCGCCAGTGCCCCGGCCGAAAAGCTGTTTGAGAAATTCGGCCTCACGGCGGACGCTATCGTTCCGCAAATTATGAACAAATTGAACGGTTAAGCAGGAGTTCTTACCCATGGCGACCAAGGTTGCAATCAACGGTTTCGGACGTATCGGCCGCCTCGTGGCGCGCGCCATTCTCGAGCGGGACGACCACGATCTCGATCTCGTCAGCATCAACGACCTGGCCGACACCAAGTCGAATGCGCTGCTGTTCCAGTACGACAGCACGCACGGCCGTTTCCCCGGCACGGTGGAAGTCGGCAACAACGCCATCATCGTGAACGGCAAGTCGATCGCAGTGACCAGCGAACGCGATCCGGGCAATCTGCCGCATGCCGACCAGGGCATCGACATCGTTCTCGAATGCACCGGCTTCTTCCAGAGCCACGAAGCTGCGGAACCGCACCTCAAGGCAGGCGCCAAGCGCGTGCTGATTTCGGCCCCGGCGAAGAACGTCTCGGCGACCATCGTCTACGGCGTGAACCACGAGACGCTGGGCGCGGACGATGTGATCGTCTCGAACGCCAGCTGCACCACCAACTGCCTCTCGCCGATGGCGAAGGTGCTGCACGACACCGTGGGCATCGAGCGTGGCTTCATGACCACGATCCACAGCTACACCAACGACCAGCGCATGCTCGACCAGATGCATGGCGACATGCGCCGTGCCCGCGGCGGTGCGCAGAACATGATCCCGACCACCACCGGTGCTGCCCGCGCGGTCGGCCTCGTCCTGCCCGAATTGGCCGGCAAGCTCGACGGTTCGAGCGTCCGCGTGCCGACGCCCAACGTCAGCCTCGTCGACCTCGTCTTCACCCCCGGACGCGACACCAGCGCCGAGGAATTGAACGCCGCGCTCAAGGCTGCTGCCGAAGGCAAGATGAAGGGCGTGCTCGATTACACCGACCAGCCGCTCGTCAGCTCGGACTTCAACCACTATCCGGCCAGCTCGACCATCGACAGCCTTGAAACCAGCGTGATGGAAGGCAAGCTCTGCCGCGTCGTCAGCTGGTACGACAACGAGTGGGGCTTCTCGAACCGCATGATCGACACCGCCGGCGTGATGGCGAAGTTCCTCTAAGCGCCACTTCACCGTTCGTGTCGAGCGAAGTCCAGACACGGCCACGCAAGCGGTTCTCGACTTCGCTCGAACCGAACGGATAGGTTGGGAATATGAGTAGTTTCAAAACCCTGGACGACCTTGGTGACATCACCGGAAAGGTCGCGCTGGTGCGCGTCGATCTTAACCTGCCGATGAAGGACGGTTCGGCCACCGACGTCACCCGTGTCGAGGCGGTGAAACCCACCATCCTCGAACTGGCGGACAAGGGTGCCAAGGTCCTGCTGCTGGCCCATTTCGGGCGTCCCAAGGGCCAGCGCCATTCGACGATGAGCACGAGCTTCGTGCAGGGCGATGTCGAGAAGGTGCTGGGCAAGGAGATCATGTTCATCCCCGAGGTGATGGGCCCGGTGGTCGAACAATCGATCGGCATCCTGCGGAACGGGGATATCGGCCTGCTCGACAACGTCCGCTTCTGGCCGGGCGAGGAGGCGAACGATCAAGAATTCGCGCGTGGCATGGCCGCCCATGGCGATTTCTACGTCAACGACGCCTTCTCCGCAGCGCACCGCGCGCATGCCTCGACCGAGGGGCTCGCGCATCATCTTCCCGCACAAGCGGGCCGCGCGATGGAAGCCGAGTTGAAGGCGCTCGATGCCGCGCTCGGCACGCCCGAACCGCCGGTTGCCGCAGTCGTCGGCGGGGCCAAGGTCTCGACCAAGCTCGACGTGCTCACCAATCTCGTCGGCAAGGTCCAGCACCTGATCATCGGCGGCGGCATGGCCAACACCTTCCTCGCCGCCAAGGGCGTCGATGTCGGCAAGTCGCTGTGCGAGCATGACCTGACCGCTACCGCGAACAAAATCATTGACGAGGCCGCCCACGCCGGCTGCACCGTCCACCTGCCGTACGACGTCGTGGTGGCAAAGGAATTCGCCGCCAACCCCGACAGCCTGCGCACCTGCAACGTCCACGAAATCGCCGAAGACGAGATGATCCTCGACGTCGGTCCGCTCGCCACCGAAGCTCTTGGCGACGTGCTCAAGACCTGCCGGACGTTGGTATGGAACGGCCCGATGGGGGCGTTCGAGACCGAGCCCTTCGACACCGCCACCGTGGCGCTTGCCAAGACAGCCGCGGCGCTGACGCAGGACGGCTCGCTTATCTCGGTTGCCGGTGGTGGGGACACCGTTGCCGCGCTCGCGCATGCGGGCGTGAAGGACGACTTCACCTTCGTCTCGACCGCCGGAGGCGCGTTCCTCGAGTGGATGGAAGGCAAGGCGCTGCCCGGCGTGGCGGCGCTGACCGCATGAGCGAGAACGAAGGCGTCGGTTCGAGCGGCGGGCTCGTCCCCGTAACCGAGGGCGAATGGGCTGGCTGGTCGGTCTGGCAGGGCGATGCTTTCGAGCAGCGTGCGGGACCGTTCTACGAGCGCCGCGAAGAGGACGGTTCGATGCTCGCTGCCTTTCGTGCGGAAGAGCGCCACATGAACGGCGCGGGTTTCATGCACGGCGGTTGCATGATGACCTTCGCCGACAGCGCTATCTTCACGATCGCGACCGATGCCCTTGCGGGTTCGCATGGGGTGACCATGCATCTGGCAGGCGATTTCCTCGACCCGGCACGGGTCGGCCAGATGATCGAGGCGCGCGGCGAAGTCGTCCGCGCCGGTGGCAAGACGATCTACGTGGTCGGCATGATCCGCGCGGATAGCGCGCCTGTGCTGAGCTTCAACGGGATTATCCGGAAGATCAACCGCCGATAAATTCCCGGCGTGTATTCGTCGATCCGGCCTGCGCACGCACTGGTATAGACCGCTAAGGCAGCACTTCATCAGAAGGTCGCATCAGATATGAGAAAACTGCTTATCGCCGCATTTGCCGCGTTCGCACCCGTACAAGCCAGCGCTCAGGACGAATTTGCCGAATTCGAGGTTTTCCTCGAGCAATACCGCAAGGACAACCGCACCCCATCGATGAGCGCGGCTATCGTGCGCGACGGGGCTATCGTCTGGGAAGCCTACATGGGCGTCTCCGACGACGAGGGCGATGTCCCGACCGCGGCCGGGACCTCATACTTCATCGCCTCGGTCACCAAGCCGCTCGCCGCTACGGCCATTCTACTGGAAGCGGAAGCTGGTGGGCTGGACCTGTCGCTACCCATGTCGTCGGACGAGGGCTGGGGGCGTACCTGCGACTGGCTGTCCTCCTCGCAAATTCCCTATGGCGCTGGTGGGACCGATTCTTTCGGCAACAGCTTCCCGGCGATGGACTGCGCAAAACAGACGACACTCGAGGGCATGCTGGACATGCGCGCCAATGGCGATGCGTTTGTCTACAACCCGATCGCCTATGCTCGCATCGACCGTGCGATCGAGGGTGCGGGCGGGCGGGCCTTGCGCGATATCGTTCGCGAACGCGTGGCTGAGCGGTCGGGGATGTCCGACGTGGCCCTGGGCTGGCGAGATCCGCAGGGCGGGGCGGCCCTGCGCTACCTCGCACCGCCTTTCACCGTCACCGAGAACGGGCCGGAAAAGGCACCATTGTTCGACGATGATTTCCGCGCTGCTGCGGGCATCCTTGCCAGCGTCCGCGATCTGGCTGCCTTCGAAATCGCCTATGAGGGCGGCGAACTGGTGTCCGATGCCGAGCGCGAAGACCTCATCAGCCGAGAGCTGCCCGAGCTGGGCGATTATCGCCACGGCTGGTGGCTGTCTGACTGGCAAGGCAAGCGCCTCCAGTGGCATTCGGGTTGGGAGCCCGGCAAGTATTCGGCCATGTACCTCAAGGTACCCGAGCAGGATCTCGCGCTCATAGTACTCGCCAATACCGAGCTGATCTGGTGGGGCAATTCGGTCGTGCGGGCAGGGATCGAGGACAGTCCGGTGGCCAAGCGCTTCCTCGAGGAGTTCGCAGACTAGCGGTACACGGGATTGGGGGCGTCGAAACGGCGCCCCTCGTTCCACAGATCGACCGAATTGCCATGCGCGGGGATGCCGCCCGCGTCCTTCAGCATGCGCGCCATGTGCATCAGGTTCCACGTCATGAAGGTTGTGTTCCGGCGGGTGAAGTCGTTTTCGAAGCCGACATAGCCAGACCCGTCTTCCTTCGCGTCGCCATAGCTCGGCCCGGGGCCGGCCTCGCCGATCCAGCCCGCGTCGGCCTGCGGCGGGATGGTGTAGCCGACGTGCTGGAGAGAATAGAGCACGCCCATGCCGACGTGCTTGATGCCGTCCTCATTGCCGGTGACGATGCAGCCACCGACCTTGCCGTAGAAGATGTACTGGCCCCTGTCGTTGGTCTGGCCCGAGTGGGCATAGAGCCGCTCAATCAGGCGCTGGCACACCGAGCTCTTCTCACCCAGCCAGATCGGCGTGCCGATGACGAGGATGTCGGCCGCGCGAACTTTCTCCCAGATTGCGGGCCAGTCGTCGGCTTCGGCGCCGTGTTCGGTCATGTCGGGATAGACGCCCGGGCCGATGTCGTGATCGACCAACCTGACCTGGTCGAGCGAGACCTTGTTGCGCACCATGATCGCCTCGACCACGCCGAGCAGCTTGTCCGTATGTGAGCCCTGCGGCGTTGGCTTCAGCGTGCAATTGATCGTCAGTGCCCTGAGGTCCGAAAAATCGATCGTGTTCTCGTCGCAAAGTTTCTGCTGGGTCTCGTCTAACATGCTTTCTCCCCGTGTCTGGTGAGAAATACGCTCGACGGACGGGATAGTTACAGCGCGCGGTTGTCGCTCTGTAACGCGCTTTGTATGCCCTGCGCATGGGCGCGGGGCGAGAGCAGATCAAAAAGGTGGTGATCGTCGGCGGCGGCACAGCCGGGTGGATGACCGCTGCGGCCTTGTCGCGCTTGCTGGGTGCGACCGGGCTGTCGATCACCCTCGTCGAATCCGCTGCGATCGGCACCGTCGGAGTGGGCGAAGCCACACTACCGCAGATCCGAAACTTCAACCGCCTGCTCGGCAGAGACGAAACCGAGATGATGGCGCGCACCGCGGCGACCATCAAACTGGGAATCGAGTTCCGCGATTGGGGGCGGGAGGGCGATCGCTATGTCCATCCCTTCGGCACTTATGGCGAATCCATGGGGCCTGCCGATTTCATCCACTATTGGGCGCGCGCGAATGCCGGTGGCGACGCGGCACCGATTGGCGAGTTTTCCTTGCCCATTGTCGCTGCGTGGGAGGGTCGCTTCGACCCCCCCCGAGAGGGCAACGATCGCCAGGCCTACGACTATGCGTTTCAGTTCGATGCGGGGCTCTATGCGGCGTGGCTGGCAGAGCTTGCGCAAGCTGCGGGAACGGTTCGGCGGGAGGGACGGATCGTCGATGTGCGTCGCAATGGCGAGAGCGGAGATGTATCCGCGATCGTGCTCGAAAACGGTGTGACTATCGAGGGCGACCTGTTCGTCGACTGCTCTGGCTTTCGGGCGCTGCTGGTCGGCGACACGCAGGAAGTACTGTTCGAGGACTGGAGCCACTGGCTGCCCTGCAATCGCGCCTTTGCGGTCCCATGTGCCAATGGCGGCGATCACGGCCCCTATACGCGTGCGACGGCGCGCGAGGCGGGGTGGCAATGGCGCATTCCGCTGCAACACCGGGTCGGCAACGGCCTCGTCTATTGCGATGCCTTTTGGGACGACGATGCGGCGCGCGACTACCTCATGGCAAACCTCGAAGGCGAGGCCGGGGGCGAGCCGCGCCAGCTGCGCTTCACGACCGGGCGGCGCAGGTCCTTGTGGAACGGCAACTGCATCGCCATCGGCCTGTCGGGCGGCTTCCTCGAGCCGCTCGAATCGACCAGCATCGACCTGATCCAGAGCGGCATACTCAATCTGGTTGAGCTCTTCCCGGGCGCGGCGATCGAAGAGGCCGACCGGCGCGAATACAACCGTCTGATGGACCTCGAATTCGAGCGCATCCGCGATTTTCTAGTGCTCCACTATGTCGCCAACCAGCGCGACGGAGAATTCTGGCAGGCGATGCGCGAGATGGCGCTTCCCGGCAGCCTCGCAGAAAAGATCGAGGATTTCCGCGCGCGCGCCATGCTGCCAGACTATGCCGATGGACTATTCCAGCCGGTCAGCTGGATATCGGTCTTCCTCGGCCAGAACATCCTGCCGCGGAGGTGGGACCCGCGTGCCGATGCGATGGACCGGAAAGAGCTGGCAGCGCAGCTGCGCGATATCCGCCGGCGCATGGCGCAGGATGCGACCGCGATGCCCGGCCATCTCGATTACATTCGCCAATCAGGAGCGGCTTTCCGCGAGCTGAGTGCAACGCGATGACGCAGCCTGTCCGGAGCTATGCCGTGATCGGGGCGAGGGAGGATGTCTGGCCTGTGGCGGCAATGCTGGCACGTCAGTTGCCCGAGCATGTGGCGATTACCGTGGCGGAAAAGGCAGTGGGGGGTGGCGAGACTGCAGCAATTCCACTCGCCGATCCCTATTTCGAGGCGCTCGGGACGGGTGCAGCCGAGCTGGTGCAGGCAGGCGCCAATCTGGCACTGGGCTACCAACTCGAAGGGTTCATCGGCGAAACCTCGCGCACAATCCTCGCGCCTTCGGGAGACCTGCCCGCTATCGGAGGGCTAGCATTCCACCATATCCTTCGCCGCGTTGCCTGCGAAGCCAGTGCATTGGGCCGGTTTGCCGAATTGTACGAGGGCTTCCGTTTCTGCGCGCGTGCGGCGGTCGATGGCCGGATGGCCTTGCCCGGCGACGCTCCGGATTCGCCGCTCGCCATGCTGGGGCCGCTGGTGGTGATCGCGAGGAGCAGTTTGGCCGACTTGCTCGAACGATTGGCAGATAATCGTCGGATTTCGCGGTGCGCCACAGTTGATGATGCGCTCGAAGCGGATTTCATAATCGATCTTCGGAGGGGCGCCGCAAGCGAGACGGCGGCCGATTTCCCATTGCTTGCGGGCATCGAGATCGAGGCGAGGGCCGAGCCCGGAGCGATGCCAACTTATCGCCTGTCTGGCCCGGG
>JBFOLW010000141.1:0-5816 GCA_040830305.1 Erythrobacter sp. | reverse complement strand
GCCATTCACGCCGCCCGCTAGTTCGTCGCCCCTGCCTATTTGAGCTTTGTGACAACAGGACTATAGGCCCACCCCATGAACTGGTTCTCGCGCGTCCGCAATTCGATCACCTCGCTGTCCAAGCGCAGCACCGACAAGGATCTGTGGGTCAAGTGCCCCAGCTGCCAGCAGATGGTGTTCGCGCAGGAGTATGAGGAGAACGCCTTCGTCTGTCCGCGCTGCGAGCACCACGGCCGGATCGGCGCCGACGAGCGCCTGCGCCAGTTGCTCGACGCGGGTTACGAGGTGCTTCCGATTCCCGATGTGAAAGAAGACCCGCTCAAGTTCCGCGATACGTCGAAATATACCGACCGCCTCAAGAAGGCGCGCGCCAAGAGCCCGCACAAGGATGCGTTCCTCGTCGGCACGGGCGCGATCGAGGGCAAGCCGGCAGTGGTCGGCGTACAGGACTTCGGCTTCATGGGCGGATCGATGGGCATGGCGGTGGGCACAGCCTTTTGCCAGGGTGCCGAGCGCGCGCTCTCGCGCCATTGCCCCTATATCGTCGTCACCGCAGCGGGCGGCGCGCGCATGCAGGAAGGCATACTGAGCCTGATGCAGATGCCCAAGGCGACGGTGATGACGCGGCGTCTCAAGGAAGCGAAACTGCCCTATATCGTCGTGCTGACCGACCCGACCACGGGCGGCGTCACCGCGAGCTATGCCATGCTCGGTGACGTGCATATTGCAGAGCCCGGCGCGCTGATCGGTTTTGCCGGACAGCGCGTGATCCAGGACACGATTCGCGAGCAGCTGCCCGACGGTTTCCAGCGCGCCGAATACCTGCACAAGCACGGCATGGTCGACATGGTGGTCCATCGCCACGACCTCAAGGACACGCTGGCGACGCTGCTCGATTACCTGGCGCCCGCCAAGGCTGCCTGAGCAGGCCATGCGGGATTTCGCCCGCTCCGAGAGCCCTGCTGTCCAGCGCCAGCTCGACCGCTTGGCGCGTCTTTCGGTGCCCGATGGACGGCTCGGGCTTAAGACGATCCGCAAGCTGCTCGAACGGCTCGGGAATCCGCATCTGCGCCTGCCCCCGGTCTTCCATGTCGCGGGGACCAACGGCAAGGGATCAACCTGCGCCTTCCTGCGCGCAATGCTCGAGGCCGCCGGCCTCCGCGTCCACGTCACCACCAGCCCGCACCTGGTCCGTTACAACGAACGCATCCGCGTGGCAGGCGAACTGATCGGCGATGACCGGCTGGCGGAACTGCTGGGCCAGGTGCTCGATACCGGAGAGGACCTGGCCCCGAGCTTCTTCGAAGTCACGATTGCCGCCGCCTTTACCGAATTCGCGCGAGTGCCCGCAGATGCCTGCATAGTCGAAGTCGGGCTCGGCGGACGCTTCGATGCCACCAATGTGATCGATCGGCCCGCATCCACGGGTATTGCCGCACTGGGGATCGACCACGAACGCTTTCTCCTCGCTCCCGAGCACGGCGTGCCGCATGCGCCGATTGCGCGCATTGCCTTCGAGAAAGCTGGGATCGCCAAACCGGGTCGGCCGCTCGTTACATTGCACTATCCCGACGATGCCGCGTCCGAGATCGAACGGATTGCGGCAGAGCGTGGATCGATCCTCATTACGCGGGGTCGCGACTGGTCCTCGAGTTCGCTGGGGCACATCCTCCACTATGCCGATGCGAGCGGCGAACTACATCTGCCCGTTCCCTCGATGGTCGGCGCGCACCAGTCCGAGAATGCGGCGCTGGCCATCGCGCTGTTGCGGCACCAGAGCATTGTTGCGGTGGGCAAGGACGCGATTGCCGCAGGGCTCCGCACCGCGCACTGGCCCGCCCGGCTACAGCGCCTGCACGACGGCCCGTTGACGCGGGACCACGAGGTCTGGCTCGATGGCGGACACAACCCCAGCGCCGGTACTGCGCTGGCTCAGCATTTCGAGGGCCAGCGGCTCCATCTTGTGCTTGGCATGCTCAAAGCGAAGGACCCGGCCGCGATCATCGGGCCGCTGGCGAACAATTGCGCAAGCATCACGGCCGTCCCCGTGCCCGATCACGAATATCACGGTGTCGAAGCCTTCGGAGCGCAAGCGACATGGGCCGATTCGGTACCCGAGGCGCTGGCCAGATTACGCAAGGGCGGAGTGCCGGTGCTGGTTGCCGGTTCGCTCTATCTCGCCGGCGAGGTGCTTCGGCTCAACGGTGAGTTTCCGGACTAAAGTCCCAGGTGACCTTGTGCCCAGTGCCGCGCCTCATCATGCGTGCGCCTCCTGTCTTGATCGACAAGATCCTCCGCGTTTCGGCGAGTGTCGAAAATCGTCTTGTGCGATAGCGGTTCGTCGAAGGTGAGGCCGATATGCGCGCCCTTGCGCCAACTGACCTTGCCAAAGGCTTCGAAACCCAGCCAGAGGAGCAGGCATTCCTGCGCGAAGGCATCCTTGCGCGGAAGGATCAGGTGCGCGCCACCCTGCGAGATGTCGACGATCTCGACGCGGTGGCGCGCATCGATCGTCTCGAGGATGGCCGGCACACCCAGGGCCAGTCGCACAAAATCTCTCCGGGGCGGTAGGGGTTGCTGCACGCTGTCGCTCATACCGGCGCAGGATATGCGTCAATGGTTACCGCGGATTTCCGCTCCACTAGTGCTTTTTACGGAGATTATTCGGCGGGAACTGCCTCGCCTGCTTCGGGCGCGACGATACCGGCTGCAGCCTTCGACCGGCTTTCGCGCCACCATTCGATGCAGACCAGCACCGCTGCGGCCAGCCCGATCCAGGTCGTCAGGATGAAGACGTCGAAATACCCCTGGTTCTCGATCATCTCACCCAGTGCCCCGCGTCCCAGCGTGCCGACCAGCAGCGTCAGCGAGGATAGCAGCGCATATTGCACCGCACTGAATTGCTTCGACACGATCGACGACAGCCAGGCGACGTAGGCGGCACCTGCGATGCCGATCGCAAGGTTCTCGAAGCCGATAGTGATGGTGAGCTTGGCCAGATCCGCATCACCGATGCCCGGCACCTGCTCGATCAAATAGGTAAAGCCGACCGCATCGCTGAAGGCCTGCATATGGGCTCCGCCGATCGCCATGTCGGCATAGAGCAGGTTGGTGAGCGCGGCGAGCACTCCGCCGATGAGCAGGGTCGGCATCCGGCCGATCACGGTGAGCATGAAGCCGCCGAGCGCGAGCCCCGCGATGATCGCACCGACGCCGAAGAACTTCGAAGCGAAGGCGACATCGTCGTTCGTATACTCGAGTTCGCCGAGGTAGAAGGGATAGGCGAAGGTCCCCCAGATCGCATCGCAGATGCGATAGGTCAGCACCACGCCCAGGATCAGCACCAGCGACCAGCCCATCCGCCCGACGAATTCGACCAGCGGCAGAACAAGCGCGCGATAGAGATGATCGAGCGCATAGGACCCGCCGCGCGCCGCCGGCGCATCCTCGGCAAGAAGGTAGCGTCCCTGCTTCTTCTGACTCGACAGCCATCCGGCGATGAGCGCGGGCAATATGATTGTCGCGACGATGATCCACGGCCCCCAGGTAAGGGTGAACTCGGTCGGATTGGGCCGGTTCTCGGGGGCAAAGGTCATCGACATGACCATGAAGGCCAGCACCGCGCCGATTGCAACCGCCCACAGCAGGCCGACAGCAGCGAGTGCACGATTGCGGATCGACGGAGCGAGCTCGCCCGCCTTACGGAGCGCGCGGACCTGTTCGTCTCCTTCGCTCGCTTCTGCCGCGCCCTCGGCATTGGGGGCCAGCAGTCCGACCGCGCCAACGAAAAGCAGGATGCCGCCCATCATCGCATAGGTTTCCGGCCAGCCGATCCGGGCGGCGATGATCAGGCCCAGCGCGCCGCCGACGAGCGAGGAAAGCCGGTAGCCCATCTGGTAGACGGTCGAGAGGATATCGATCGTCGCAACCTCATCGGCAACGTCGATCCGCCAGGCATTGATCGCGATATCCTGCGTCGCGCTGGCAAAGGCGCCGATCCCCGCAAGCAGCGAGAACATGCCGAGCTGGGTGCGCGGCTCGAGCAGGCTCATCGTGACGAGGATTGCACCGAGCAGCAACTGCATCGGGATGATCCATTGCTTGCGCCGCCCCAACTTGCGCAGCAGCGGGATGTTGACCTTGTCGATCAGCGGCGACCAAAGGAACTGGAAGGCATAGGCGAGCCCGATCAGCGAGAAGATGCCCATCGTCTCGAGATCGACCTCGGCCTCGGTCAGCCAGGCGAACAATGTGCCGAGAAACAGCGCGAACGGGAGCCCGCTGGCAAAGCCGAATAGCAGCATGAAGCCGGTCTTGCGATTGCCCAGCGCCATGCCGAGCGCACGCCAGGCGGAGATTTTCTTCTTGTCTTCTGCGACCGCGGCCATTCCCTAGCGTCCTTCCTATCGGGCGTATTTTTTGCGACACTAGCGATGAGAGAGAGGAAGGAACAGGCGTCATGAGCGCTGTCGACACCAAACATCCCGCAGGTCGCCCGACTGGTGGCATGATCGCGCTGGCGCAGGATATCGCGGAGGGTCGCAAACGCGATGCGTCGGAAACGACGACCGTCCCGGCCAGCGTCTATACTGATCCCGGCTACTGGGCGCGCGAAAAGGCCGCGATCTACGATCGACTGCCGCAGATCCTGTGCCCCTCGGCATTGCTGCCCGATCGCGGCATGGCGGTTCCGCACGATGCCACCGGGCGCCCCTTGCTCGTCACGCGTGATGCCGAGGGCAAGGTGCATGTCTTCCTCAACGTGTGCCGCCATCGGGGCACACGGCTGGTCGAGGGCGAGGATGTGCAGTGCACCAAGAAGCTGGTCTGCCCCTACCACGCCTGGACCTATTCGGTGGATGGTCGCCTGCTCGCCCTGCCCCGTCCCGACACCTTTCCCGGCCTCGACAAGTCGGAGTACGGCCTGGTCGAGTTGCCGAGCATGGAAACCGGCGGGCTGATCTGGTTCTGCCCGCAGGAAGAAACCGCCGATTTCTCCCATGCCGAAAGACTTGGCGCCGATTTCGACGCGCTCGGCATGGGCGACCAGGTCCTGTTCCGGCGCAAGACGCATGAGGTAGCAGGGAACTGGAAGCTTATCATGGATGCCTTCCTCGAAAGCTATCACGTCACCCGGCTACACGCGCAGACCATCGGGCCCTTTTTCAAGGACGGCGCGACCAGCGGCGACATGATCGGCCCGCACGCGCGCAGCGCTGTCGGACGGCTCGAAGAGATGGAGGGTGTGGACCTTGAAGACATGGCCGCGCTGCGCCGCGTGGTGACCTATGCCTACCAGCTGCTCCCCGGCGCGCTGATCATTCCCAGCCCCGATTACATCAACGTAATGGTGATGATGCCGCAGGCGCACGACCGAACGCTGGTCGAGGACTTCATGCTTATCCCCGAGCACCCCGCGACCGACAAGGCACGCGATCACTGGGAACGCAGCTGGGCGCTGCTCGATGGCGGGGTGTTCGCCTCGGAGGATTTCCGGGCGGCCGAACTGGGCCAGCAGGGGCTGGCGACCGGCGCGGTGCCGCATCTCACGCTCGGCACGATGGAAGGCGGCATCAGGCGCTATCACGAGACAGTCGAAGAAGCCTTGCGGGCAGCCAATTAGCCGTCGTCCCGACAATATCCGGTCCTGCCCTCGGTACAGCAGCAAACGCGCGTGATCCCAGCTTTCACTGGGATGCCTAAATGTGTAGAGGCGGCGCCATGGCCGACAATCGACTACCCGAAGAAGGCGACCGGATCGCCAAGCTGCTCGCGCGTGCGGGCGTTGCCAGCCGCCGCGAGATCGAGCGGATGAT
>JBFOLW010000140.1:0-3481 GCA_040830305.1 Erythrobacter sp. | reverse complement strand
GCTGGTCCCGGTCACGCGTGTCTTGCGCGAGGCGCTGAACACATACCAAGCAATCGCGATGCCGAGGACAAGCGCGGCGACGATCAGGGGCCAATAGGTCTGCAGCAGTTCGCTCATGGGCTATTCCTTGTGTGTAACGTGGCGGCCCCACAGGGCCCAGCCGATCCCGATGCCCGCGACATAGGCGACGAGCATCAGCGCGGCGAGTTCGAACCATAGCGGCATGTCAGCGCGCTCCCGGAGTGTCGACAGGGGTGGGGCGGAGGGGTTCGGTTCTGATAACCGAAAATTCGATGCGCCGGTTTGCGGGATCGGTCGGGGCCAAGCCGTCGACCGGCTGGCTCGAGCCGACACCGCTGGCGCGCAGGCCATCGCGCGGAATACCGCGGCGTACCAGCGCCTCCCGCACCGCGCGGGCTCGGTCCATGCTCAGTGCGAGATTGCCTGGCTCGGCGCCCGACTGATCGGTATGGCCGGTAATCGCGATGATCGAGCCCAGACAGGGGCGCAGCGCATCGGCAACTTCGTCGAGCAGTATGCGGCTGGCTGGGAGAATCGCGCTGCTTGCCTCTTCGAACCGGATCGAGCGTGTCCGTAGAAGACCCTCGACATCTTCCTGGCAATGCAGCGGCTGGTAGGTCGGTTCGTCACTTTCGGCGCGTACCGTCCCGTCGCTCCACACCACGCCGCCCACGCCTGGAACGTCGTATACCGCCCGCGCGACCTTGGCCCGCGTCGTCTCGTCGAGTCGTTCGCCGCCACTGAGCAGCGGGTGGCGCGACGGCGCACCGGTGGCGCTGGCGAACCGGGCAGTGACACCTTGGCCCCCGGCATCGTCAATCGCTTCGGCGGATTGCGCTTCCAGTCCGGCAATGAAATCCGGCGCGACCGGCTCGGCTAGCAGATAGGCGGACGCCCCTGTCAGGAGGGCGCCGGCAACAATAACGAACGAAGGGCGGATCGGCATTGCACGGGCTTTAGCCGCACGCTGCCCCGCCTGCCAAGCGGGCTACTCGAGCCCGTCCGCAGTCTTGACCAGCTGGACGAACTCCTGACGCCAGAAATCGCGCTGACTTCCCGCCAGCGAGGCGACCTGCGGATAGGAAAAGCCCGCCAGCAGGGCATCCCCGCGCAGCTTCTGTCCGAATGCCGCCACAGCGCTTGCGAAAGCGAAATCGCCACTTGGAGCCCGGGTGGTGTTCAGCGCCGATGTGGGGAGCGTGTAGGTCAGCAGTGTCGACCTGTCGCCATCGGGCAATTTGTAGCGCAGCTTCACATAAGCCGCCTCGGCCGCAAGCTCGCGTGCGCGGGGATCGGGCGCGTTCTCGTAGCGACGGGCAGGAACCCAACCCGGCGACCCGACCGGAACGACTTCGTAGATCGCGGTGACCTGGTGTCCGGCTCCGATATCGCCCGCATCGACCGCATCGTTATCGAAATCCTCTTCACGCAGCACGCGGTTCTCGTAGCCGATGAGGCGGTACTGGCTGATGACGGCCGGATTGAACTCTACCTGGATTTTCACGTCCTTGGCGATGGTGAAGAGCGTCGCACCCATTTCGTCGCCGAGGACCTTGCGCGCCTCGAGCGCGCTGTCGATGTAGGAATAGTTGCCGTTCCCGTTGTTGGCGACCTGCTCCATCATCGCGTCGTTGAGGTTGCCGCGACCGAAGCCGAGCACCGAAAGAGTGACACCTGTCTCGCGCTTCTTCTCGATCAGTTCGACCAGCGCTTCGCTGTCGGAGGTGCCGACATTGAAATCGCCGTCGGTCGCCAGGATCACGCGATTGACCCCGCCGTCGATCCGGCTGGCCTCGGCGATGCGATAGGCGAGTTCGATTCCTGCACCGCCCGCGGTAGAGCCGCCGGCTTCCAGTTGGTCCAGCGCATCCTTGATCTTGCGCTCGTCATTGGTCGGCTCGAGCACCAGCCCCGCAGCGCCCGCATAGACGACGATCGAGACGCGATCCCTTTCGGTAAGCTGCCCCGCCAGTTGGCGCATGGCAGTCTTCACGAGTGGCAGCTTGTCGCGGCCCGACATCGAGCCCGACACGTCGAGCAGGAAGACCAGGTTGGCCGGGGGGCGCTCCTGCGCGGGCATTTCGTAGCCGGCAAGCCCGATGCGCACGAGCCGCGAGTTGGCATTCCAAGGGGTTACGGCGACATCGGTATTGACCGTGAACGGCCGGTCCGCGCTGTCGGGGCGATCGTAGTCGTAGCGGAAATAGTTGACGAATTCCTCGGTCCGCACAGCCGCCTCCGGGGGCTTCTGGCCCTCCGAAATGAACCGCCGCGCGTTGGTGTAGGCACCGGTGTCGACGTCGACCGAGAAGGTCGAGACCGGCTCGTTCGCGACCAGCTTTACCGGCGAAACCTCTTCGCCGTCATACTGATCGCGGCTCGGCGGGGTGGGGACAAATACCGGCGGGAAATAGCGGTAATCGCTGTCGGTTGCAGCAGTCTCGGAAGCTGGTTGAACCGCGTCGGCTGAAACTCGAGAGCCGGTGACAATCGTCGGCGAAGACATCGACATGCTTGGCGGAGGAGGCGGGGGTGGCGGTGGTGGTGGCGCCGGCGTCCTGCCGTTGTCCGAACTCTCGGCCTTGGAGCCGGTCAGGACGATCTCTTCGCCCCCTTGTTGCGAAGCGCACCCTGCGATCAAGGCAGCAGCGGCGCAGGCGACAGCGAATTTGGCGAAACGCATCGGCAGTCCTCCCCGAGATTTCAGTGATATAAGTAGATCACCACACGGTGAACCGCCAGTGAACCCGCCCGTCGTGAACCGAATGGGTCAGGTTCGCTCGGGTTCGTCCTTGTCGAGATTGCGCCGGAACAGCACGCGGTCCTCGGGTCCGAATCCACGGGTCCAGATAACGAAACCATAGACAGCAAGGATCGCGGGAACGCCGACGATCAACTCGGCCCATTCGGGCAATTGCGTCGCAAGCCAGCCTACCAGCACTGCGGGGGCAACCGCCCAGACCAGCGGCCAGCGAAAGGTATTGATCGTATGGCCGAGGAATTTCGAGAGCATGATGGCCTTGACCAGGCTGGCCGTCCCCAGCGCCAGCATCAGCGCAATGGCGGCCGCCGCGGCCTTGAAGGGCTCGCCATACCCGCCGCGGACCATGGCCTCGATCAGGACCACGGTCAGCACAGCCTGAAGCGCGATCGTGCCGATCGAAATCCACAGATTGCGGACCCGGGCAACATAGACGAGGACGGCCTCGGACACGACCGCCGTCGCCGCGACCACTTCGGCAATCAGCAGGAAGGCGAGCGCGCCGGTACCGCCGACGAATTCCGGTCCGACAAGGCCCATGACCGCCTCGCCCGGCACGCCCAGCGCCAGCGCGATGCCGGCCTGCATGGCAACGATCCAGAACCCGACCTGGCAGATCTGCTTGGCGATCGCCTCGTAGTTCTTGGTCTTGAGATTCTTGGTGATGACCGGCCCGAGGATCGGCTCGAAACTGGTCTT
>JBFOLW010000139.1:0-16741 GCA_040830305.1 Erythrobacter sp. | reverse complement strand
GGTATCTGGCGGCCTGCGACGCTCAGGAAGCTTGGGCCGGGCGAAGCGCCCAAGGGGCGCCGCGTCTTCAAGGCCTCGACATCCAGCCGGATGCGCCAGATCCTGCGCGCGATTTCGATCTATGGCACCGGCAAGAATGCCGATGCCCCGGGCTATCGCGTCGGCGGCAAGACCGGTTCGGCGGAAAAGCCTGGCGGTAGTGCGGGTTATCGCCGGACCGCGCTCGTTTCGACCTTCGCGGCCGCCTTCCCGATGGACCGCCCTCGCTATGTCGTGATAGCCATGCTCGACGAACCGCGCGGGACGCTCGCCAGCTCGTACCAGCGGACTGCCGCCTGGAACGCTGCACCCATCGTCGGACGTCTCGTGCCCCGTATCGGCCCGTTGATCGGCGTGCGTCCCGACGATACGCGCGATGTCGACATTTCGGATATCAAGCCGCTGATCCCGGAGGCGAACAAGTGAAGCTGGCCAAGCTCTGCGCAAGCGCGGGGATTTCCTGCAATGCCGATCCCGATGCCAATGTCGCAGGCTTTGCGATCGACAACCGCAAGGTTGCGCCCGGTACGGTTTTCGGTGCGTTTCAGGGCTCGCAGGTCAATGGCGAGGACTTCATTCCCGCTGCTGTCGAGAGCGGTGCAATCGCCGTCGTCGCGCGGCCCGAGGCAAGGGTCGAAGGTGCCGTCCACATCGCCGATGACATCCCGCGCCGCGCCTTTGCCGCGCTGGCCGCGCAATATTTCACGCCGGTGCCCGAGAACATCGTCGCGGTAACCGGGACCAACGGCAAGACTTCCACGGTCGAGATGACGCGCCAGATCTGGCGCATGGCGGGCGAACGCGCGGCAAGCATCGGCACGCTCGGCGTGACCACGCCGGACGAGAGCGTCTCGACCGGGCTGACCACGCCCGACATCGTCACTTTCCTGTCGAATCTCAGCGGACTGGCGCGCGAAGGGGTCACGCACGTCGCCTACGAAGCGTCGAGCCACGGCCTCTCGCAATATCGCAACGAAGGTGTGCCCGTGCTGGCAGCGGGCTTCACCAATTTCAGCCGCGACCATCTCGACTACCATGCCGATATGGAAGAGTATTTCGCTGCCAAGATGCGGCTGTTCGACGAAGTCGTCTCGGACGGTGCCACGGCGGTCATCTGGATGGGCTCGGGCGAAAGCGGCTGGAATGCCCGCGCGGTCGGACATGCCGAACGGCGCGGTTTGACCATCATGACGGTTGGCGAAGAGGGCGAGGCGATCCGCCTGACCAGGCGCGAACCGACCCAGCTCGGCCAGTCGCTGACCGTCGAGCACGAAGGCAAGACGCGGACCATCAACCTGCCGCTGATCGGTGCCTATCAGGTGTCGAATGCGCTGACGGCGGCGGGGCTTGCGCTGGCGACCGGCGTCGAGGCGGGGCTGGTCTGGGATGCCGTGGCCCGGCTGCAACCGGTGCGCGGACGGCTCGAGCGCGCGGTCATCGCGCCATCGGGCGCGCCCGTCTATGTCGATTATGCGCACACGCCAGATGCGCTCGAGGCCGCGATCGCCGCGCTGCGTCCGCATGTGACGGGGCGGCTCATCACCGTGTTCGGCGCGGGCGGCGACCGCGATCACGGCAAACGCGCACCGATGGGCGAGGCCGCGGCGCATGCGAGCGATCTGGTCATCGTCACCGACGACAATCCGCGCGGCGAGGATCCTGCGGAAATCCGCCGTCAGGTGCTTGCAGGCGCGCCGCAGGCACGCGAAGTGGGCGGACGTCGCGAAGCGATCCATGCCGCCATCGCCGAAGCGGGCGAGGACGATATCGTCCTCGTCGCCGGCAAGGGACATGAAACGGGTCAGATAATCGGATCGGGAGAGAACATGCGGGTGCTGCCCTTCGACGACGTCGAGGTCTCGCGCGAATGCGCGGCCGAAATTGCGAGAACCGAGGCATGAGCGCTGCGATCCTGCGCCACCCCGCCTATCTCGAATGGCCGACCGATCCGCGCGACCGGCTGCCGCTCACGCTGTGGGACGCGAAAAGCATCGCCGAGGCGGTGGGCGGCACCGCGAGCCACGATTTCCAGGTCGCCGGCGTCGAGATGGACAGCCGCGACGTGGTCAACGGCGACCTTTTCATCGCGCTCAAGGGCGAAGCGATGGATGGCCACCGGTTCCTCGACAAGGCCTTCGCCAACGGAGCCTCGGGGGCAATCGTCGATCGTCCGGTCGACTGGCCGCATATTCTGGTCGAGGATACGACCGAGGCGCTGAAAGCGCTTGCCCGCGCGGCCCGTAACCGGACCGAAGCCAGGGTCATCGGGGTGACCGGTTCGGTCGGCAAGACCGGGGTCAAGGAAGCGATCTTCGCCAGCCTCGAACGCGCGAGCCGAGGTGCTGCGCACCGGTCGACGCGCAGCTACAACAACCATGTCGGCGTCCCGCTGAGCCTCGCACGCATGCCCGCACGCAGCCGCTTCGGCGTGTTCGAGATGGGCATGAACCATGCCGGCGAGATCGAGGGCCTGACCACGCAGGTGCGCCCGCATGTCGCGGTCATCACCACCATCGCCCCGGCGCATATCGAGAATCTCGGCAGCATGGAGGCGATCGCCGACGCCAAGGCGGAGATTTTCGCAGGGCTCGAGCCGGGCGGCGTGGCGGTCATCCCGGCCGACAGCGAATATTACGAACGCCTCCGGCTGTCCGCCCTGCGCGCGGGTGCGCGGGTCGTCAGCTTCGGCAAGGCACGGTTCGCCGACGTACGCTTGCTCGATGCGATCCCCAGCGCCAATGGCGGCAGCCTCGTGACCTGCGAATTCCCCGAAGGACGGCTGTGCTACACCGTCGCCGAACCCGGCGATCACTGGGTGGTGAACTCGCTTGCCGTCATGGCTGCCGTCCGCGCTACGGGCGGCGACATGGCCGCCGCGGGGCTTGCCCTGGCCGAGATGGGCGGACTGAAGGGTCGCGGTGCGCGTCATGGGATCGCGGTCCCCGGCGGCAAGGCGTTGATGATCGACGAGAGCTACAACGCCAACCCCGCCAGCATGCGCGCGACGCTCGCGCAACTGGGCCAGACGCCATCGGGACGCCGGATCGCGGTGCTCGGGGCGATGAAGGAATTGGGCGATTTCGGTCCGCAGTTCCATGCCGCGCTGGCCGAACCCGTCCTCGCTGCCGATGTCGATTACGCCGTCCTCGTCGGCGACGAGATGGGACCATTGGCGCGCGAACTGGGGAAACAGGATGGCTTCGTGCTTGGCAAGCCCATCTCCTGGGCGCATTGCCAGACAGCCGACGAGGCGATCGAGTTGCTCGAAGACTTCGGTGTCGTCGCGGGCGATGCCGTGCTGGTCAAGGGCTCCAATTCGGTCGGTCTCGGCCGGCTCGTGGATCATTTCACCCGCGCCGGCTAGGCGCGACGAGAGGCCGATTTGCTTTACCTCCTCGCCGAATGGTTGAATTTCGAAGGCATCTTCAACCTCGTGCGCTACCAGACCTTCCGTGCGGGGGCGACGCTGATGACGGCGCTGATCATCGGCCTCGTCATCGGACCACGCTTCATCGCCATGCTCCGTGTGCGCCAGGGCAAGGGTCAGCCGATCCGTGCCGACGGGCCGCAGAGCCACCAGGCAAAGGTCGGCACCCCGACCATGGGCGGCCTGATGATCCTGATCAGCCTCACGCTGTCGGTGCTGATCTGGATGGACTTGCGCAACCCGTTCATCTGGGCGTGTCTCGCCGTTACGCTGGGCTTCGGTCTGATCGGCTTCCTCGATGATTTCGACAAGGTCACCAAGGCCAGCCACAAGGGCGTTTCGGCGCGCGTGCGGCTGTTGCTCGAATTCGCAGTGGCGGGCGTGGCGGCCTATCTCACGGTCAGCCAGATCAACACCTTCCTCTACGTGCCGTTCTTCAACAACCTCGGGTTCGAACTGGGCATATTCTACTATGCCTTTGCCGCCATCGTGATCGTTGGCGCGGGCAATGCGGTCAACTTGACCGACGGGCTCGACGGACTGGCGACGATGCCGGTGATCATCGCCGCGGGCACTTTCGCGCTGATCGCCTATCTCGTGGGTCGCGTCGATTTCTCGAGCTATCTCGGCATTCCCTATGTCGAAGGTGCGGGCGAGCTGGCGATCTTCTGTGCGGCGATCATGGGGGCGGGGCTCGCCTTCCTCTGGTTCAACGCCCCGCCTGCCGCCGTGTTCATGGGCGACACCGGCTCGCTTGCGCTCGGCGGCGCGCTGGGAGCGATCGCGGTCGCGACGCATCACGAAATCGTGCTGGCGGTGGTCGGCGGGCTGTTCGTGTTCGAGGCGCTCAGCGTCATCATCCAGGTGTTCTGGTTCAAGCGCACCGGCAAGCGTGTCTTCCGTATGGCGCCGATCCACCACCATTTCGAACAGCTCGGCTGGTCGGAGAGCAAGGTCGTGATCCGCTTCTGGATCGTGGCGATCGTGCTCGCACTCATGGGGCTCGCGACGCTCAAGCTCAGATGATCACCTCGCCCGCCTGGAAGGACAAGAAATACGCGGTGCTCGGCCTCGCGCGGTCCGGCCGGGCGACGGTCGAGGCGCTGCTCGCGGCCGGTGCCGACGTGCTGGTGTGGGACGACCGCACCGAGGCGCGCGAACCCTATGCCGGACGCTGCGCCATTGGCGATCCGCTGGAGGCGAACCTCACCGGCTATGAAGGCGTCATCGTCAGCCCCGGCGTTCCGCTCAACACGCATCCGATCAAGCCGCATGCCGACAGCTTCGGCGTGCCGGTGATCGGCGACGTGGAACTGTTCGCGCAGGCGCGCGAGCACCTGCCGCCACACAAGGTCGTCGGCATCACCGGCACCAATGGCAAGTCGACCACTACCGCGCTGGTCCACCACTTCCTCAAGACCGCAGGCGTGCCGACCACCATGGGCGGCAATATCGGCCTGCCGATCCTCGAGCAGGAGCCGCTGCCCGAAGGCGGGGTCTATGTGCTTGAGCTGTCGAGCTACCAGATCGACCTCACTTACTCACTCGATTGCGACGTCGCGGTGCTGCTCAATGTGACGCCGGATCATCTCGATCGGTATGACGGGTTTGAGGCTTATCGCGCATCCAAGCTGCGCTTGTTCGAACTGCAATCAGGGAAGCACCTGAACTTTGTTGGGGCGCCAGACTTGTACCGCGAACTGTTGTCGGAAGGCCGTAGTACTAACCCGGTCGAAATCGAGGCTGGAGCTACATGCGGTAACCCTTCTCTTTCCGGACCTCACAACGCGCAAAACACGATGGCTGCACGCCTCGTCTGCATCGAACTCGATCTCATGCCGCAGCAGATTGACCATGGCGTGACTTCCTTTGTGGGCCTCCCGCACCGCATGGAGCGGGTCGCGGAAATTTCCGGCGTCGCTTACGTCAACGACAGCAAGGGCACCAACACCGCCGCCTCGGCGCCTGCGCTGGCGGCGTTCGACAATATCCACTGGATACTCGGCGGGCTCGCCAAGGAGCCGGGGCTGGGCGAGTGCGAGGCCGAATTGCCCCACGTGAAAGCCGCCTACACCATCGGCCAGGCCGGGCCGGACTTTGCCGCATTGCTCGAAGGCCGCGTGCCGGTCGAGCAGTGCGAAACGCTCGGCCGCGCAGTTAGCGCCGCCGCCGCGAAGGCCGAGGCAGGCGACACCGTCCTGCTGTCCCCCGCCTGCGCCAGCTTCGACCAATATGCCGATTTCGAGAAACGCGGCGAGCATTTCCGCGCGCTGGTGGAGGGGCTGAAGTGAATTCCGCCACGCAGCCCTATGTCCCCGGCAAGCGCCAGCCCGCCCACATGCCCAAGGGCAAGCTTTCACGCTGGTCCGAGCTCAAGATCTGGTGGCGCGAGATCGACCGCGTGCTGCTGCTGCTCGTGCTCCTGCTGATGAGCCTCGGCACGATCGCGGTCGCTGCCGCCAGCCCGGCAAGCGCAGACCGGCTGTCGACCTCGAGTCAAACGCTCGATCCGCTCTATTTCTTCTACCGCCACCTCGCCTGGCAGGTGCTGGCGCTGGGCACCTTGTTCGGCGTATCGATGCTCGGACGCGACAATGCGCGGCGCACCGGCCTGCTGCTGGCAGCGGGGATGACCGCCCTCCTGTTCCTCGTTCCGCTGTTGGGGGCGGAGATCAACGGCGCGCGGCGGTGGATCAACCTCGGCATGCGGTTCCAGCCCTCGGAATTTCTCAAGCCCGGCTTCGCCATCGCGACCGCCTGGATCCTCTCGTGGCGGATGCGCGATCCCAACATGCCCGTTGCCGGGATCGCCAGCGCTTATCTCGGGCTGATCGCGGTGCTGATGATGATGCAGCCCGACTTCGGCGGCACCATCCTGTTTGCCGGCGTCTGGTTCGTCGCGATGGTCCTTTCGGGTATCGACATGAAGCGCATGGGGGCACTGATCGGAGTGGTCCTGGCGGGCCTTACCGCGACCTACTTCCTGTATGACAACGCCCGCCACCGGATCGACAGCTTCATCGGCGGCGGGACGGCCTACGACCAGGTCGACCTCGGCGCGCGGACCCTGATTGCGGGGGGATGGACCGGCGCCGGTTACGGTCTCGGTATCCGCAAGATGAGCCTGCCCGAAGCGCATACCGACTATATTTTCAGCGTCATCGGCGAGGAATTCGGGCTGATCGCCTGCGCCGTGATCGTGCTGCTGTACCTCGCCATCGCCGGACGGGTGCTGATGCGCCTGCTCGACGAGGAAGACCTGTTTGCGCTGCTGGCGGGCGCGGGCCTGATTGCGATGCTCGGCGGGCAGGCCTTCATCAACATCCTCGTCAACCTGCAGCTGTTCCCGTCCAAGGGCATGACCCTTCCGCTGGTCAGCTATGGCGGTTCCTCGACCATCGCGATCTGCCTCAATGTCGGATTGCTGCTGGCGATCACGCGGCGCAATCCCTTCCTCAAAAGCAAGACCAGGGGACTTGGCGACAGGCTCGGCTTCGGGCAGATGGCCCCGATGAAAGACCACACGGGTTCCGCACGCCGGGAGATTCACCCATGACCGGCGCCAATCGCCACTATGTCCTCGCCGCCGGCGGTACGGGCGGGCACCTGCTGCCCGCCTTCGCGCTCGCCACCGAGCTTGACCGGCGCGGGCATCATGTTGCGCTGATCACCGATACGCGCGGTGCCGAGATTCCCGGCAAGCCCGACTTCATGCCCGCGCATGTCATTCCGGCGGGGCGGTTCGGGAAGAATCCGCTGAGCTGGTTCAAGGGTATCAGGGCGGTGCTCGAAGGACGGCGCATGGCGCTGCGCCTGTTCGAGAGTTTCGAACCCTCCGCTGTGGTCGGCTTCGGCGGTTACCCCTCGCTCCCCACGATCCTCGCCGCGACGAGCGCTGGCGTGCCGACGGTCGTGCACGAACAGAACGCCGTTCTGGGCCGCGTGAACCGGCTCTTCGCGGGCCGGGTCGATGCGATCGCCACCGCCTATCCCGAAGTCGAGCGGCTCGATGCCAAGCATCGCGAGAAGGTCCATCTCGTCGGCAACCCGGTGCGCGCCGGCGTGCTGAGCCTGCGCGACGAACCGTTCCCGACCTTCACCGAGGATGGCCTGCTGCGCGTGCTCGTCACCGGGGGGAGCCAGGGCGCGCGCGTGCTTTCGGAGATCGTCCCCGACGGCCTGTCGATGCTTCCGCCCGCATTGCGCCAGCGGTTGCAGGTGACGCAGCAGTGTCGCCCCGAGGATCTCGAGGCGGTGCGCGAACGCTACCGCTCGCACGGCATTCCGGCGGAACTCGCGACCTATTTCGAGGACATGGCTGCGCGGCTCGCCGATGCGCACCTGTTCATCGGGCGTGCGGGCGCCTCGACGATTGCCGAGCTAACCGCTGTGGGGCGCCCGGCCATCCTGATCCCGCTGCCGATCGCGACCGACGACCACCAGGCCGCCAATGCGCGCGAACTGGCCAAGGCGGGCGGCGCCCGGATGATCCGGCAGGAACGCTTTACCGGCAAGGAACTGGCCAAGCAGATCAAGGCTCTCGCCGAGAACCCGCAGGGGCTTGCCAAGGCTGCGCACGCGGCATGGAATTGCGGACGCCCGAGGGCGGTGGAGGATCTCGCCGACCTGGTCGAAAGCTTTGGCGGAGCGGACATGATGGATGTGATCCGCGTGGGCGGAAACAATGCGCGCGGCGCCTCGCAGGGGGTTGCCGCGGGCCAGGGCGCAGCCCGGGAGATCACGAAATGAGGGGTGTTCCCACCGATATCGGAACGATCCATTTCGTCGGCATCGGCGGCATCGGCATGTCGGGCATCGCCGAAGTGATGGATAACCTCGGCTACAAGGTGCAGGGCTCCGATGCCAAGGACAGCGCGACCGTCGAACGGCTACGCCAGCGCGGGATCGACATCGCCATCGGCCACGCGCCCGAGAACGTCGCCGGCGCCGCGGTGGTCGTCACCTCGACTGCGGTCAAGCGGACCAATCCCGAAGTCGCCTATGCACTGGAAAACCGCATTCCCGTAGTGCGCCGCGCGGAGATGCTGGCCGAGCTGATGCGGCTGAAGTCGACCGTCGCGGTCGCGGGCACGCATGGCAAGACCACCACCACCAGCATGATCGCCGCGCTGCTCGATGCGGGCAAGATCGATCCAACCGTCATCAATGGCGGGATCATCGAGCAATACGGCTCGAACGCGCGCCTCGGCGACAGCGAGTGGATGGTGGTCGAGGCCGACGAAAGCGACGGCAGCTTCCTGCGGCTCGACGGGACCATCGCGGTGGTCACCAATATCGATCCCGAGCACCTCGACCATTACGGCGATTTCGAAGGGGTGAAAGACGCCTTCGTCGAGTTCATCCACAACGTGCCGTTCTACGGCGCGGCGATCCTGTGCATCGATCATCCCGAGGTGCAGGCGGTGATCGGCAAGGTCCGCGACCGCAATGTCGTGACCTATGGCTTCAACCTGCAGGCCGATATCTGCGGGGTGAACATCCGCCCCGATGCGGGCGGCAACTGCTTCGACGTAATCGTGCGCCGGCGCGGACAGGAAGATCGCCGGATCGAGGGCGTGCGCCTGCCGATGCCGGGGCGTCACAATGTCCAGAATGCGCTGGCAGCTATCGCTGTCTCGATCGAGATGGGCTGTCCCGACGATGTCATCTGCAACGGCTTCTCCGCATTCGGCGGCGTCCGGCGGCGCTTCACCAAGGTCGGCGAAGTGCCGAGCGGCGATGGCGTGGCGACGATCATCGACGATTACGGTCACCATCCGGTCGAGATCCGCGCCGTGCTCGGCGCAGCACGTGAAAGCGCGGGTGAAGGGCGCGTGATCGCCGTCGTCCAGCCGCATCGCTATACGCGCCTGCGCGACCTGATGGACGAGTTCCAGAGCTGCTTCAACGAAGCCGACCAGGTCTATGTCACTCCCGTCTACGCCGCCGGCGAGGATCCGATCGAGGGTGTCGATGCCGACGCCCTGATGGCCGGTCTCAAGGCCCGCGGACACCGCGCAGTGCATACCGTCGCTGACGAGGCCGATCTCGCGGCGCAACTGGCAAACGACCTGCAGGCGGGCGATTTCGTCGTGTGCCTCGGTGCGGGCGACATCACGCAGTGGGCTGCAGGGCTTGCCAACGGAATTGCGAAGGTAACCAGGGCGTGAGCGAGGTGGGCGAAAGGACCGGTCCGATCGACACCGGGGGTATCCGCGGCAAGCTCACGCCGGACGCGCCGCTTGCCAAGCTGGTCTGGTTCAAGGCCGGGGGAAGCGCCGACTGGCTGTTCGAACCCGCCGACCTCGACGATCTCAGGCTGTTCCTACAGCGCTTGGAGGGCAGGCTGCCGGTCATGGCCCTGGGTCTCGGGTCGAACATGATCGTGCGCGATGGCGGCGTTCCCGGCGTGGTGATTCGCCTCGGCAAGCCCTTCGCAAGGATCGAGGTCGGCAGCGATCACACGCTCGCCTGCGGCGGTGGTGCGCATGGCATTCTCGTTGCCTCGACCGCGCGCGACGCGGGCATCGCGGGTGTCGAATTCATGCGCGGCATTCCCGGAACCGTGGGCGGCTTCGTGCGCATGAACGGCGGTGCCTATGGCCGCGAAGTCAGCGATGTACTGATCGATTGCGACGTGGTCATGCCTGGCGGCGATCTGGTGACGCTTCGCGCAGAAGACTTGCGCTATACCTATCGGCATTCCGAACTTCCCGAAGGCGCCGTGGTCGTGCGCGCGCGCTTCCAGGGCGAGCCGGGCGACCCGACGCAAATCGGCGCGAAAATGGACGAGATCGGTGAGGCGCGCGAGAACTCGCAGCCGCTGCGCACCAAGACCGGCGGGTCGACCTTCAAGAATCCTCCCGGCGAGAAGGCATGGCAGCTGGTCGACGCAGCGGGCTGCCGCGGCCTTCGCATGGGCGGCGCGCAGGTGAGCGAGAAGCACACCAATTTCCTGCTCAATGTCGAGGATGCGACCAGCGCGGACATCGAAGGATTGGGCGAAGAGGTGAAGCGCCGCGTCTTCGAAAACTCGGGTGTCGAACTCGAATGGGAAATTCAAAGGGTCGGTCGTCCGTGAGCATGTTCGAAACCAAACTTCATATCGCCGTGCTCATGGGGGGCTGGGCGAATGAACGCCCCGTGTCGCTGATGTCGGGCGAGGGCGTCGCCAAGGCGCTGGAAGAGCGTGGGCACCGCGTCACGCGGATCGACATGGACCGGCAGGTCGCCGCACGGATCGCCGAGGCCGCGCCCGACGTCGTCTTCAATGCGCTGCACGGTGTGCCCGGCGAGGACGGCACGGTGCAGGGCATGCTCGACCTGATGGGCGTGCCCTATACCCACTCGGGCCTTGCGACATCGGTCATCGCGATCGACAAGCAGCTGACCAAGCAGGCGCTGGTGCCGCACGGCATCCCCATGCCGGGCGGGCGGATCGTCAGAAGCGCAGACCTCCACGAGCGCGATCCCATGCCGCGCCCCTATGTGCTCAAGCCGGTGAACGAGGGAAGTTCGGTCGGGGTCGCCATCGTCACCGAAGAGGGCAATCACGGCAATCCCATCGCGCGCGATGCCAAGGGCCCGTGGCAGGAGTTCGCCGAACTGCTCGCAGAACCCTACATCAAGGGCCGCGAGATGACCGCGGCGGTGGTCGATTTCGCCGATGGCCCGCGCGCGCTGGCGGTGACCGAACTGAAGCCCAAGAGCGGTTTCTACGATTTCGATGCCAAGTATACCGACGGCATGACCGATCACGTCTGCCCGGCGGAACTGCCCGAAAACCTTCGCGACCTGTGCCTCGAATATGCACTCAGGGCGCACAGGGTGCTCGGCTGTCGCGGTACCAGCCGGACCGATTTCCGCTGGGACGAGGAGCAGGGCGAGGATGGCCTGTTCGTCCTAGAAACCAATACCCAGCCGGGTATGACGCCGCTGAGCCTCGTGCCCGAGCAGGCCAAGCATGCCGGGATCGAATATGGCGAGCTGTGCGAGCTGGTCGTCGCGGCGGCGCTGCGTCACCATTCGCCCGCGGGCGGGGGCGGCGATGGCTAAGGTCAGTCGCAAGCCCACCGGCGTCCGCCGCTCGGCCGCGGCGCAGAACCGCAGCCAGAAGGCCCGCGCCGCCAAACGCCGCACCAGCGGCCTGCTCGACCGGGCGATGGCTGCACTCCCCTTCACCGAGGAGCAGTGGCACAGGTTCTTCCTGTTCGTGATCATCGCCGCCGGCGCGGGCATCGCCTGGACCATCGCGAGCTATGCCGGCGTACCCGAGCTGGCCAGGACGGAGCTGGCCAAATCCGCCTCGCGTTCGGGCTTCGAAGTCAGCCGGGTCCGGGTGTCGGGCGTCGAGCGCATGAACGAGCAGCTTGTCTATGAACGCGTGCTGGCCGAGCGCGACCGGCCGATGCCGCTGATCGAGCTTGAGGCGGTGCGCGAACGGCTGCTCGAGCTGCCGTGGGTGGCCGATGCGCGGGTTTCGCGTCAGCTTCCCGATACGCTCAAGATCGATATCGTCGAACGGGTCCCGCATGCGGTCCTGCGTAAGCCCGATCGGCTAGTCCTGATCGATCGCAAGGGCCACGAGCTGGAACCGGTCAGTGCGACCGACGCCAAGGGCAAGCTGCTGATCGAGGGGCCGGGCGCCGCACGTCAGGTGCAGGAGCTGGGCCGCCTGCTCGATGCGGCTCCGGCCCTGAAGCCGCAGATTGCATCGGCCGAATGGGTCGGCAACCGGCGCTGGAACCTTACCTTCAAGACCGGACAATTGCTGGCGCTGCCCGAGGGCGACCTTGGCCCGCCAGCGCTGGTCAAGTTCGCCCAGCTCGACGGGATGCACCGCCTGATCGGCGGCAAGCCCATTGCGATCGACATGCGCGTGCCCGATCGCGCCTACCTGCGCTGCAAGGACGGGCCGTGTCCCAAGCAGATGGCGCTCAACGGAAGGGGCGAATAGTGGCGAGCCAGCAGCCGCGCATCACCCGCGTTTTCGGGGCGGTGAATATCGGATCGTTCCGCGTCTCGGCGA
This sequence comes from Erythrobacter sp., assembly GCA_040830305.1. Classification (GTDB taxonomy): domain Bacteria; phylum Pseudomonadota; class Alphaproteobacteria; order Sphingomonadales; family Sphingomonadaceae; genus Qipengyuania. The sequence goes on along the minus strand of JBFOLW010000139.1, from coordinate 4,247 downwards.
TGATCATGGGCGAGGCCGAAGGGGGTGAAATGATCGTCCTCGGTTCGAGCCACCGGGCGAGCGACGGGATCAAGCGCGGCTATGTCACCGATATGCGCGCTGCCAGCCACGCGATCCGCACCGCGGTCGAAAAGGCCGAGGCAAACGCCAACACCTCGATCCAGAGCGTGTGGATCGGGTGCGCCGGTGCGGGCCTGTCGAGCAAGATTTCGAGTGTCGAGATTGCCATCGGCGGGCGGCGCATCGAAGAGGACGATATCGAGCACCTCCTCTATGCGGCGCGCGATCACCTGCATCCCGACGGGCGGATGGTGCTGCACGCACAGCCGGCGCATTACACGCTCGACGGCGCGCATGGCGTAGCCAATCCCAAGGGGCTGCACGCCGAATCGCTTGGGGTCGACGTGCATGTGACGCTGGCCGAGGGGGCGCCGGTGCGGAACCTCATCGAGGCGGTGCAGACAGCGCATCTCGATGTCGAGGGCGTCGTCGCCAGTCCGCTTGCCGCCGCCTTTGCCTGCCTGACCGCGGAAGAACGCGACCTGGGCGTGGCACTGGTCGAGATCGGCGCGCAGGTGACCAATGTCTCGGTGCATGCCGCGGGGATGCTGCTCGGCCTCAAGTCCATACCCGTCGGATCGAACGATATCACCGATGCGATCGCCTCGTCGCTGGGCATTCGTCGCAGCCAGGCCGAACGGCTCAAATGTGTCTCCGGATCGGCGATCGCGACGCCCACCGATCATCGCGAAATGATCCCGGTCAATGCCCCCGGGGAAGAGCCCGGCGGACGCCTTGCCCGCGGTGCGGACGAGCAAAACCGGATCGCCCGCGCCGAACTCGTATCGATCGTCACCGACCGGCTGGGAATGGCCACAGTCGAGATCGGCAAGGCGCTCAAGGCGATGGGGTTTTCTGGTGGGCAAGGCGGCCAGGTCGTATTGACCGGCGGGGGTGCCGAGCTTCACGGAATTGCCGAGTTCATGCAAGGCGCGCTCGGCCAGCCGGTGCGGATCGGCAAGCCGCCGCAACTCCAGGGCCTTCCCGAAGCGCATGCGACGCCTGGATTTGCCACGCTCGCGGGCCTGTGCCTCTATGCATCCGATGACCCGGTCGACATCCGTTCGGTCGGTCCGCGCTACCAGCCGACCAAGCGCTATCGCGGGATGGGGCTGGTCAACCGTGTAATACAAGCGGTGCGCGAATACTTCTAAGGGTTGATAGTTGGGCCGTACCCGCCTTTAGCCCTTGTGGATAAGGCACCCGGCGTTTCGTTCGGCGATTCGCATTGTGCTTGAGTTGTGACATAAAGCCAGCAGGCGATTTACGAATACCCAGGGGACTCTTGATGAGTATCAATATCGGACCGGCATCTGACGACGATCTTCGTCCGAAAATCATGGTTGTCGGCGTCGGTGGCGCCGGCGGCAACGCTATCGCCAACATGATCGATGCGGACATCGAAGGCGTCGAATTCATCGTTGCCAATACCGATGCGCAGGCGCTCAGTACGTCGGCTTCCGAAAAACGTATCCAGCTGGGTCCCGATATCACTGGCGGTCTTGGTGCAGGTGCGCGGCCCGAGGTGGGCAAGGCGGCGGCCGAGGAAACGGTCGAAGAGATCGAAGACGCACTCGAGGGCGTGAACATGGTGTTTATCGCCGCCGGCATGGGCGGCGGCACCGGCACCGGGGCGGCCCCCGTGATCGCCGAAGCGGCGCGCAAGAAGGGCGTGCTGACGGTCGGTGTCGTGACCAAGCCGTTCCTGTTCGAAGGCACCCGCCGCATGCGCGCGGCCGAAGCGGGCATCGACGAGCTGCAGAAGCATGTCGACACGCTGATCGTCATCCCCAACCAGAACCTGTTCCTGGTCGCCAAGGCGGAAACCACCTTCAAGGAGGCATTCCAGCTCGCCGACGAAGTGCTCCAGCAGGGCGTTCGCTCGATTACCGACCTGATGGTCATGCCCGGCCTCATCAATCTCGACTTCGCCGACGTGCGCAGCGTGATGAGCGAGATGGGCAAGGCGATGATGGGCACGGGCGAGGGCGAGGGCGACAACCGCGCGCTCGACGCTGCCGAACGCGCGATCGCCAACCCGCTGCTCGATGGTGTGTCGATGACCGGCGCCAAGGGCGTGATTATCTCGATCATCGGCGGCGAGGACATGAAGCTGCTCGAAGTCGATGAAGCGGCCAACCACATTCGCGAACTGGTCGACGAGGATGCCAACATCATCTGGGGTTCGGCATTCAATCCCGAGCTCGAGGGCAAGATCCGCGTCTCGGTAGTCGCAACCGGTATCGAGCATGACGGCTCGATGGCTGCTGCACCTTCGCGCACCTATTCGATGCGCGAAAGCAGCGCGCCCAAGCGCCCGGTACTCGATCTGCCGAGCGAGAGCGTTGCCGAGGACGAGCCGTTCGAACTCAGCGAGGGCCTTTCGGCCGATCCAGAACCGCAGCCGACCCCGGCCCCCGAACCGGTGAACGAGCCCCGGCCGATCGCTGCCGAGGCCGATGCGCTCGACTTGACCGACGAGGCGGACGGTGGCGAAGCGCCGCAAACATTCGGCCTGTCGCCGGCGACGTCTGCGTCGTTCTCCGATGAAGACGAAGAGGGATTCGACGACGTCGACGATATCGTCGACCCGCTCGCCGGCCTGCGCAACGAGCATACCGAACGTTGCGATGCGGAAGATGCCGAGGACGCGGCCTCATCGGATGACGATGGCTATCCCGGCAATGCTCCGGCCGAGCGTGGCTGGAACGAGGACCGGCCGCCGCTCGACCTGTCGGGCGACATGCGCGAGGAGGACGGTGCTCCCCAGGATGAATTCGAGCTCGGTGACGAGCATCTCGCCGGGGAAAGCCCGCTGGCAACCAAGCCCGGTCGCAAGCAACCCGTGCTGCCCGGCGAAGGCTCCGGCAGCGGCGCATCGGGCGGCGGCCAGGGCTCGGGCGGGAGCTCGGGCTCGCTTCCGGGCAACACGCTGTTCGAGCGGATGGCCAATCTCTCGCGTGGGGCGAGTACGCCCGAAAGCGATGACGAGGACGACGAGGACAAGGGCGAGAGCGGCAGCGGCGGCCTCAACATCCCGCGGTTCCTCGGACGCCAGAACAACCAGTAACGATTGCCGCGTCAGCGCGGGTTAACGCCCGCGCTGCGAGGAAAGGGACCATGATCTCGAGAGGGCGCCTTGTTGCTGCCATCGCGTTGCTGCCCGTTGCGGCGCAGCCCGCGCATGTCTGGGCCCAGAACGAGATCGTGCAGCCGCTGCCCGCTGCGGGTGAGCGCGCGCTGAGCGAAGCGCTCTCGCGACTGGCCCGCAACGCTACCGACGTCGGAGCGCTGCTCGATGCGGGCGAGGCGGCGCTCGAACTGGGCGATATCGACGCGGCGATCGGATTCTTCGGGCGCGCCAACGAACTGTCGCCCGGCAATTCGCGCACCAAGCTGGGACTGGCCAAGGCCTACACCAGGTCGCGCCGGCCAGTGGAGGCGCTCCGCCTGTTTGCCGAGGCAGAGCGCGCAGGTGTGGCCAATTCGCGGATGGCCGAGGATCGGGGGCTGGCCTTCGATCTCGTAGGCGACACGGCCAGCGCGCAGCAGCTTTACCGGCTCGCGCTTGCAAACGGGGCCGGGGCGGAAACCGTCCGGCGCCTGGCGCTCAGCCAAGCCATTTCCGGCGATCGCGATGGCTTCGAGGCATCCTTGCTGCCGCTCCTGGAGCAAGGCGATGTGGCGGCATTCCGGACGCGCGCCTTCGGCCTGGCCATCCTGGGCAGGGCACGGGAAGCCAAGGAAATCGCCGATACGATGCTCCCCGCTGGCGTGGGGGCGCGGATGGCGGCCTATTTCGATTACATGCCGCGTTTGACCAAGGCCCAGCAGGCTGCCGCCGGGAACCTCGGCACCTTTCCGCGCACGGCCAGCATCGGCAAAGACGATGCCGGCATCGCAGGATACTCTGGGGAGCCGTTACAGGTGGCACGTGCGCCGCGCCCGTCCCCGGCCGCGGGATCCGCTTCGACTACGTCGGCTCCCGACCCGCGCGATCGTCAGGTCCGGCGTCGTCCCGACCTGACGGGAAGCAGGGACAGCGTCGCGCAGCCCGGTTCAGCAAGTCCCGTGGCGCAGGCACCGTCCCCTCGTGAAGCGGAACCCGCTGCCGCGCGCGATACGGAGCAGCCGCAGCAGGTGACGCGAGCCGCCCGGGAGCCCGTCGCTGACGCGGCACAGCCTGC